>JAOZKO010000098.1 GCA_029935325.1 Bacteroidales bacterium | reverse complement strand
CACAGTCAGGCGATTACGGTTTTCTGCAATAATCTATAATAATCACAAAATCAACACTTTGCGCCTTTGCGTCTTTGCGAGAAACAAAAACTCAACGAAGTATTATGAAACAAAACATAAAGAAAAATGTCATTAAGGTATGAATTCATAAACCCCCAAATCAGGAGTGTTAGCATCTCTGCTTACTCCATCCAAATCAATAAAAGGCAGTACTCCAGATTTACCTTCTCCAATAGCAGCTGATTGATCGCCTAAATGATAGTCTGTTGAATTTGATTTAAAATCTGGATTCTGATTCTTAATTATTGAAATCCAAAGATTAGCATCAGAAGTATTATTCTCAGTTCTTATTAAATTATGGTCAAATAAGAAATTAAAATCTCCACCCTGAGAATTATTGTCTAGAACGATCTCTTCAGAATTACTACCATAAATAATAGAGTTGATAAAGTTGGCCTTTTGTAAATCGAAAGGATATACTATGTCGTTTCCGTCTTTAAAGTAATTATTAATATATACTGTTGGTGTTTTTCGGATATCGTAATTCCAGTAATTTGCAAAAGTACAATGTCTAAATTCATAGCTTCCACCCAGAGTTAGTGCAAGATTATATTGCTTGCAATTGCTTATTAAAAGATTCTCAGCATCAATATTATGCGATCTGCTTAGAATGCCTACACCTGACATATTTTTAATAATTGTATTTTTAATTATTATCTGGTTTCCCATATCCTCTTGCAATAGCTCTGCTTGAATCCCGATAAAACCATTTTTAATTTCAGCATAGTTTATCTCATTATCAATACTGCCTTCATTTATCCAAATTCTATCCCATTGTCCAGGAATATCATCATAGTAAGCTTCAGGTCTATCGCCTTGAAAAATAACTGGCTTATCTTTAGAGCCCATAACTTTCAGGCAACCACCTTTATAAATCCATAATCCTGAATTGGAATGAAAATAAATTTCTGTTCCTTCTTCTATCCTTAAAGTAGCATTGGAGTCAACCACAGCATATCCATAAATCACTATGGGCTTGTCATTTGTCCAAGTAGTATCAACATATTCTCCTGCTACTATATTAATTGGAGGTAATCCGTTAATATATAAGTTTGGTAGTATAAAATATGCATCTCGGCCATAGGCTATTAAGTCCACATCCTGAATGTTCCCATTTGTTTCAAATATAATACTGTCAGTAACTAACATTGGACCTGTACCAGAGTTGGGGTCAATTGTCACTTCTACAAATATATACATGCTATCATTTGCAGCAATTTCAATATCATTATGCATATGGTTAGATATCCCATCTACATTAATTCTAAATTTGGAATTAACGCCATCACCAAGATAAATTTTAGAGATATTTATTCTCTGATTTTCAGTATTGCTAACTAATAAGGTATAGGTTGATGATCCAATAGTTGTAAATAGCGTATCAAAAAGAATAGTGTCAGTGGAAAACTTTAAGCTAATATTACCTTCAGCAAAAGATTTTTCTTTTTTGCAGGAGTCCATTGTCATTATTATAAGCAAACTGCTTAAAAGTATCCCTATAAATAAAATATGTCGCTTTTGAATCATAAAGGCTTAAACTTTGAATTGGCAAAAATATTATAAATAGAATAGTAAAATTATTTTTTAATGAAATATTTACATTTAAGAGGGAGTGCATATAGTTCCTAAGCTAGACAATCTGAAAGAAATAGAACACAGATAACACAGATAAAACTGATTATCACAGATTTTAATAATAACTTTGCTACTCTAGGTTCTTGAAAAACTCAGAAAAAATATCCCAATATATAGGTATGCAAGCATAAGCTAAACTTTGTACATTTGCATCCTAAATTAATACTAGATCAATTGTTTTGAAGTTAAGCGAATTAAAGCAGGGACAAAAGGGAGTTATTTCCAAAATACGGGGGAGGGGAGCATTCCGTCGTCGAATTATGGAAATGGGATTTGTTAGTGGCCAAGAGGTTTCTGTTGTTAAACGTGCGCCTTTGCAAGATCCTATTGAGTTTGCTATAATGGGTTACGATGTTTCGCTTAGGGAGACAGAGGCAAGCCTAATCGAATTGCTAGGCTCTGGTGAAACTCTTTCCGAAGATTTCAATTTTAAAGGGACAATAAAAGATGATAGCGGAATAAAACAGAAAAACCTTAAACTAAAAACTATCAATGTAGCTTTTGTTGGAAACCCTAATTGTGGTAAGACTACTATTTTTAATCGCGTTTCGGGAATGCATGAGCATGTGGGTAACTATAGTGGAGTTACTGTTGATGCTAAGAATGCCGCCTTTAATCATGGTGGTTATAAAATAAATATTATTGACCTCCCAGGTACATACTCACTGACTGCTTATAGCCCAGAAGAAATATTCGTTCGTAATTTTATTCACGACGAAATGCCTGATGTGGTTGTTAATGTTATTGACGCATCAAATCTCGAGAGGAATCTATATCTCACTACCCAATTAATAGATATGGATATTAAGCTTGTAATGGCTTTGAATATGTCCGATGAATTGGAAAAACGTAAGGATAAACTTGATGATATCACCCTATCGCAAATGTTGGGAATACCAATGTCGAGAACTGTTGGTGCTAAGAATATAGGTATTAAATCCCTTTTCAATTTAGTTGTTGAAGTATTTGAAGGTAATAATCCTATCGAAAGGCATATACATATTAATTATGGTAGATGTCTTGAAAAATCAATAATACAAGTTCAGGATTTAATTAAAGACCCTGCTAACTTTGACCTTACTGATAAGATTTCTTCCCGATTTTTAGCAATTAAACTGCTGGAAGGAGATAAAGATGCCATTCAAAAGATAGACACTTGTTATAATGCTTTTGAAATAAAAAGCTTAGCTACAGAAAGAGGTGAGCGCATACAATCCTATTTTAAGGAAAGTGCGGAATCAGCAATTACTGATGCAAAATATGGATTTATACATGGAGCATTAAAGGAAACCTTTAAGCCTGGTAATAAACTGGATAGAAGAGATATTACAAGAATTGTAGATGGTTTTATTACCAATAGATTATATAGCTTTCCGTTTTTTATCTTCTTAATGTGGATAATGTTTCAAGCAACATTTATTCTTGGTAGCTATCCTCAGGCATGGATTGATAGTGGTGTTGGTATTCTTGGCTCATGGGTGTATTCATTGATGCAAGCAGGAATTTTTCGAGACTTATTAGTTGATGGAATTATTGGCGGTGTGGGAAGTGTAATTAGCTTTTTACCTAATATATTAATCTTATTTTTCTTTATTGCTTTAATGGAAGATACGGGCTATATGGCTCGTGTGGCTTTTATTGTTGATAAAATTATGCATAAAGTAGGGCTTCATGGTCGGTCATTTATCCCCTTACTAATGGGGTTTGGCTGTAATGTGCCCGCAATAATGGCTACTCGTACTATCGAGGGTAGAAACGACCGATTGGTGACAATGCTTATAAATCCATTTATGTCATGCAGTGCAAGACTCCCTGTTTATGTATTAATAATAAGTGCATTCTTTCCCGACCACCCAGGAAATACTTTGTTTCTTATCTATTCCTTGGGAATAGCAATGGCAGGTATTGTTGCGTGGATTTTCAAGAAAACACTTCTAAAAGCTCGGGAGCTACCATTTGTAATGGAGTTGCCACCTTATAGAGTTCCTACTTCTTTTACCATTGTTAAACATATGTGGTTTAAAGCAGCAATGTATTTAAAGAAAATGGCTGGAATTATTTTAATCGCCTCTGTATTGATGTGGGCATTAGGTTATTTTCCACGAGATATCGACTACTCCAGAGATTATGAAGCTGAAAAAATAGAAGTATCAAATAAGGTTGCTATTGAGAATAGTGCTTCTACAGATAGCATTATTATTTTACAAAATACTGCCATAAAACAAATTGTATTAGCGCAAGAAGCTGAGCGCCAGGAGAAGTCATATATTGGGCAGCTTGGTCATTTTATTGAGCCTACAATCCGACCTCTAGGTTTCGATTGGAAAATTGGTGTGAGTTTAATAAGTGGAATGGCAGCAAAAGAAATTGTAATTTCCACCATGGGTGTTTTATACCAAACTGATGGTGATGCCTCACAATCCTTACAGCAGAAGCTTCAAGAAGCAACATATACAACCGGTCCCAAAGCCGGGCAGAAGGTTTATACCCCCGCTGTTGCATTAGGCTTTTTAGTATTTGTTTTGTTTTATTTTCCTTGTGTAGCTACTCTGGCAGCAATACGCAAAGAGTCTGGCGCATGGAAATGGGCTATTTTTGCCCTAGTATATACCACTGCAATTGCTTGGGTCGCAGCTTTCCTTATTTATCAGATTGGAAATCTGTTACAAATATAACTAAACGACCCTAAAATCTTCAATAATTATTTTCATTTTGAGTAAATAATTCTATAATTGGGAAAGTATGAGTATGCGCACTTCTCTATAAAGAATTGATATACAGCTGATATATGAGTTTGGCATGATATTTATTACATTGTTGGCGAATTAGTTATCGCACAAAGATAAAAATTCAACAAAACTCAATCAAATATAAATATAAGTTATGCTCAACTTTAACCAAATCAAACGAACAAGTATTCTAGCCACCTTACTATTGTTAGTAACAATAGATGTTTATTCAACAGTTTACCAAACAATTAGTGATGGTAAGTGGAATAAAAACACAACATGGACTCCTTCTATTCCTCCTATGACTTGGGGATTTACTGATACTGTTTATGTTTCTCATGATGTTAAGTTGGTTGCTAATATTAATATATATGGTTATGTTGTAGTTAATACAGGAAGTAGTATTTATAAAACAAGTAAGACTATTACAGTAAAAGAAAATGCCACCCTAATTAATAATGGTACACTAGATATAAGAAACCTTACTTTCGATTGGGGAAGCACAATTGGAATCAATAACGGATTAATAGAACTAAAAGATAATTTTTTAAGCAAAGAAGGTACATTTGTAAATAATGGGACTATGGAAGTTGGAGGAAATTTTACAAACTCAACTAGTGGCATATTTACTAATAATGGTATTATTGAAGTAGAAGGAAATTTTAAAAACAAAAGCACATTTACTAGTACCGGCGATATTGAAGTAGAAGGTAATTTTATTAACGATTGGAGTGCAAGCTTTACAACTACTGGTAATATATATGTTGAATCAGATATGACTAATAGAGGAACTGCTTCATTAGGAAATAAAGTAGAGGTAGAAGGTAACTTTAGAAATGATTGGGCTGCAACGCTTACAGTATCTGATACTTTAGAAGTTGATGGTAATATTATTAATAGAGGACCAATGACAAATAGTGGTTATGTTGCTAGCGAAGATTTTACAAATGAAGCTCAGTTAACAAGTACAGGTACAACTGATATTAATGGCGATATGCTTAATAAAAGCGATATTACAAATTCAGGTACATTTACTATAGAGGGTAATTTTGAAAATAAATGGAGTTCAACATCTTTTGATAATGACGGTAACTTTATAGTAGAGGGAAATGTTGATAATAATGGATATATTGATAATGCTGGAATACTATATATTGTAGGCGATTTAGATAATAGTAATCAGATTGATAATAACGGAAATATGTATGTAGATGCATCTGTTTCTGGTGGTGGTGATATTGATGGTGCAGGTTCTTTATGCAATTCAGATGGAACTACAGATCCAACCGGTGGAGCAAAAGCAAATAATGTAACATGTGATATCTGTAATGCAGGAGTTAATACCTTGCCAGTTCAATTACTTAGCTTTGAGGTAGAATTAGTAAACGAAAAGAAAGTTAATATTGCTTGGGCAACAGCTACTGAAGAAAACAATGATTATTTTGAAGTACTTCGTTCAACAGATGGTTATAACTTTAAGGTAGTAGCTACAGTTGATGGTAATGGTAACTCAAATACAATCTTATACTACCAAGCCGAAGATTATAATGCAGAGGTAGGTGTTAATTATTACCAGCTAAAGCAGGTTGATTTTGATGGCAAGACTACTCTTTCTTCAATAGTATTTGTTAATATTAACAGCGATTTAAAAGAAATAAAATTATATCCTAACCCAATACAAGCAGGAGCAATGCTAAATATTAGCATAAGCGAAGAAACAAATGCAAGCATTGAAATATATGATATGTCAGGACGCCTTATTAAGCAAGTGAATACTCAAAGCGGACTAACGCAAATTTCAACAAGTGAAATGCAAAAAGGAATATACTTACTCAAAATGGTTGAAGGAGAGCAAAGCGTTGTAAAAAGGTTTGTAGTTAATTAATAACTATTTAACCTTGCTTTCCATTAATTGATTAAGGCTTGAAAATATAATTGTTTTCAGGCTTTTTTTATGTCAGAATATTCTGATCTATCCTGAATTCTATATTTGATATTTATCATAAATATATTGCAATAATTCTACATTTTTCTCTTGTTACATCAATAACAATACTTACTTTTGTATTGAATGTATTCGGAGGAAACAACATATCGCATTAGAATAATAGGGCTTGTACAAGGTGTTGGTTTTAGACCTTTTATAGTGCTTCTAGCAAAGCAGTTTAAGCTATTTGGAACTGTTGATAACCGTAATGATGGTGTGATAATCAATATAAATTGTAGTAGCGATATTTCCAAAGAATTTGTAAAGCAGATACAAAAGCAGGCACCGAGGGCCTCCGTTATTGAAAACATTGAAATTAAAGAAGTTCCATTTATGGGATTTTCTGATTTCACCATAGTGCATAGTACGAATAATGCTATTAAAGATGAAATTACCGAGGTAAGCCCCGATATTGCTGTTTGTGAAAATTGCTTGCAAGATATTAAAGCTCAGCCTAAGCGCATAAACTATCCTCTAACAAACTGTACCCATTGTGGACCACGATTTACAATTATCAAAGATTTGCCCTATGATAGGCCTTTTACAACTATGTTAGATTTTACTTTATGTAAAAGCTGTTTAGTAGAATATACTAATGTTCTGGATCGTAGATTCCATGCACAACCTATTGCGTGTGTCGATTGTGGGCCTAGTTATACTTTTAAATCAATTGATGGCAAAATAGAGTCTATAGAGTTGATATTAGAAAATACAGCAAGGCTTTTGGAAAATGGTGAAACTATAGCGCTCAAAGGTATTGGAGGCTTTAATTTGATTTGTAATGCAAATTCGCAAGAGGCAGTTACGAAACTTCGAAATAGTAAACATCGTGATGGTAAACCAATTGCAGTGATGTTTCGGAATATGGAAACCCTTGAGAAATATGCATTTGCTAATAATGCTGAAAAAGAAGCTCTTGAGTCATGGCGAAAGCCAATTGTATTGCTGAAAGCAATTAATAAGCTGCCACAAAGTATCTCAGTAGGTTTTAATAGTATTGGCGCTGTTTTGCCTTATATGCCTTTTCATTATCTTTTATTTGAATATTGTAAACTGGATTCTTTGGTTCTGACTTCGGCAAATCTGTCGGGAGAGCCAATTATTATTAGTAACGAAAGCGCAGCAGAGGCTTTTCTGCCAAAAATAGCTGCAATTGTTTCTTATAATCGAGATATTCATAATCGCGTTGATGATTCGGTAGCTATGGTTATCAATAATAAATTAAGACTAATTCGCCGTTCGCGAGGATTTGTACCTTCACCAATTCGTTTGGGAATGCAAGTAGATGGTATATTGGCTGTAGGGGCAGAATTGGTAAATACTTTCTGTATTGGTAGAACAAATCAAGGAATAGTTTCGCAGCATATTGGTGATTTGAAAAATGCAGAAACCTTAGAGTTTTTCGAGGAGAGTATCAATCGCTTTAAACATCTGTACAAATTTGAACCAAAATATATTGCTTGCGATCTTCATCCAGATTATTTGTCATCACAATATGCTTTAAGGCAAGATATACAAGTTATTAGGGTGCAGCATCACCATGCGCATATGGCTTCTTGTATGATGGAAAATCAACTTGATGAGAGGGTTATTGGTATTATAATGGATGGAACAGGACTTGGAACTGATGGCGAAATATGGGGAGGAGAATTTCTTATTGGTGATTTGAGCTCTTTTGATAGATTTGCGCATTTTAAATATATACCGCTACCTGGTGGAGATAAAGTTACTAAAGAGCCATGGCGTACAGCTGTTTCCTATTTGTACTCTGCTTATGGTAAGGAGTTTGCGGAGTTGAATATTCCATTTGTAAAAAACCTTGATAAGACAAAAACAAGTTTTATTCTGGAAATGATTCATAAGAATATCAACTCACCATTAAGCTCTTCAGCGGGTAGATTATTTGATGCCGTTTCGGCAATTCTAAACGTCTGTACCGAATCTAGTTTTCATGCAGAAGCTCCCATGAGGCTAGAGGATATTATAGAAGATGAAAATAATTCAGAATTTTATCCTTACGAAATTAGTAATGGAATAATTGATTTTAACCAAATGATTAAGGCTTTGGTGGATGATATTATATGCCAACTACCAATATCATTAATCTCTACGAAGTTTCATAATACAGTAATGCAGATTATTATAGAGGTTTGCAATCAAATGAGAGCTAAATATAAAATTAATAAAGTAGTTTTGTCAGGTGGAAGTTTCCAGAATGTTTACCTGAGTAAAAAGCTTGAGGATAAACTCAGTGCAATTGACTTTGAAGTTTTTGTTCAAAGCAAAATACCAGCAAATGATGGTGGATTATCACTTGGACAGTTAGGAATTGCAGCTAAGGTTTTGGAGGAAAAGAGGAGAAAAGGAGAGTAGGAGAGTAGGAGATACGGAGAGAAGGAGAGAAGGAGATACGGAGAAAAGGAGAAAAGGAGAGAAGGAGAAAAGGAGAAAAGGAGAAGTTGAGAAAGGGAGAGTTGGAGAGTGGGTGAAATTGCATGGCACGTGAAGCCTTCGGTATGTACGCTTAACAAATGAGCGAAGCCTTTACTTTTGGACAGAACTAGAAAAACTAAATAGTACTATATAAACAATCCGATAGCTATCGGATAAACGAAT
>JAOZKO010000097.1:6400-9045 GCA_029935325.1 Bacteroidales bacterium | reverse complement strand
CTCTACTCATTCCGTAATGCTTCAATAGGTCTAACTTTAACGGCCCTAGCTGCTGGCAATAAACCTGCAAGAGCTCCTGAAATAATTAGTATCAATATTGAAATAAGAGCTATTTGCAAATCAACTTCTGGATTTGCAAACATCTCTCCTTCATTTCCTTCCATAAGCTTATTAATTCCTTCCACTGTAAATACTCCTGCTATTAGTCCCCAAATTCCAGCAATAGAAGTAATAATAATTGATTCCACAATAATTTGTGCAATAATAGAAATAGGAGTAGCACCCAATGCTCGCTTTATGCCAAATTCTTTGGTTCTTTCTTTCACAATTACTAGCATAATATTGCTAACACCAATAACCCCTGCTATTAAAGTTCCTAAACCCACAAACCATATTAGAGCTTTTATTCCATCAAATAAACCCATAATTTTTGTGAATTCCTTTGCTGTATTCCAATGGCCAAAGGCGTGATTATCATCTGGGGAAACACTATGCCTTTTTGCTAATAGCTTTAATATTTTATCTTCCACAACCACTGCAGAAATATGCTCTTTAATACTCACCGAATACCACCCAACTATATTTCCCCAATTAAAGGTCTTTTGGAAAGTACTAAATGGAATAATAATAGTTTGAGAATCATTATTATCATTACCGCTCAATCGCTTTGGCTCAATCATTCCTATAATAGTAAAATATACTCCATTTATCTGCACATATTCTCCAATGGGGTCCTCACCTATTTCAAAAAGTGCATCATAAACTCTTTTTCCAATGGCTGCTACTTTTCTATTATTTTTCAGATCATCATCATTTATTAATCTTCCTTTTAATATCCTAAACGATTTTATTTTAAAGAAATCAGGAACATCACCATTGATACCAAATGCACCGGTTTTCAGTCCTCTTACCACATTAGAAGTACCACGATATCCGCCAGATTGAGCTTTTGGAGCTAAATACTTTATTTCAGGGATTTTATCTTTTAATGCCTGAGTATCATCATTATTTAGATTAAAATTTCGTCCCTGAGGAAAACCTTTATATGGTATTGTTGTTCTCTGTGTCCAAATAAAAATACTATTTGATGCCATATCATCAAAATTTCTGGTAACGCCATTTTGCAAACCAGAGCCTGCTCCCATCATTACCAATAGCATAAAAATTCCCCAAAAAACGCCAAAAGCAGTTAATGCAGTTCTGAGTTTGTTCTTACTCAAAACGCTATAAATTTCCTGCCATTTGTCGATGTCTATTATTCTCATTGATTTAAATTGTTCTTTGTTTGTTGTTTATTATTTGTTGTTCCGTCAACTCTGAACTTCCAACGAACTTCAAACTCCAAAAACTACTCATCTCTAAGAGCTTCTATTGGTCTAATTCGAGCTGCACGAAGAGCTGGCCAAAACCCTGCTAATGCACCCGAAAATACTAAAACAATTGTAGCTTGTATTGCCACTCCTAAGCTTACCTCTGGGTTTCTGAAGAAATCAGAAGCAGGCATATATTTACTTATAAGCTCAAGTATAAATGTGCCGGCAACCAATCCCATATATCCAGCAATGGAGGTTATAATTACACTTTCCATAATTATTAGACTTACTATTGACGAGGGCCTGGCTCCTATTGCTTTTCGGATTCCTATTTCCTTGGTTCTTTCTTTAACTACAATTATCATTATATTGCTAACGCCCACAATTCCAGCCACTATGGTCATGATTCCAATAAACCAAATAAAAATTCTAATCATTCTGAAAAGGGATGTAAACTGTGCGTAGTTCTCTAAATTATTCCAAATATGGATAGCTCGCGGATCATTTGGGTCAAAATGGTGATTTGCTGCCAAGCTAGTCTTGATTCTTTTCTCCATTTCCTTGCTTTCTTCTACATTTGCAGAAGTAATAATTGGAACTCTACCTACCCTATCTCCAAAACCAAATATCTTAGTAGCAGTAGTATGTGGAATATATACCCGGCGAACATCTCTATCTCCTCCTGAATCAGTAAAAACTCCGACTACCTTAAAAGGGATATTATTTATAAGAATCATTTCGCCAACAACTTTCTGTGAGCTTCCAAATAGATTATCCCGAACTAAATATCCAATGCTTACAACCTTCCTATAATTTGTCATATCAAAGTCATTAAGGAATCTGCCATCGAGCATTTCTATTTTCTCAACCTTGCCATAGGCAGGATTTACACACTTCACATCATAGCTAACATATTTGTTTTTATAGGAAATAGTATTGTTTTGCCAAATATCCTTTCTAATACCTAGCTCATCACCTTCTATAACCTCCTTTTGAATTGTCTGAAGATCAGTAGTTTTTAATTGAATATATCTACCAGGAAGCATTCCTTTATAAGGCAAAGTAGTTACGCCACCATTAACCCAAAGCGTATTTGTTGCATCATCTGCAAACTCATGTTCTACACCATTTTGCAATCCGGTACCCGAACCTAGCAAAATTATCAGCATAAATATACCCCAGAAAACACTAAAGGAAGTTAGGAAGGTGCGTAGCTTATTTTGCTGCACCGTACTCCATATTTCCAACCATTTATCTCTGTCAAACATTTTTGTGTTATGTGTTATTTGTGTTATGTGTTATTTGTGTTATGTGTTATTTGTGTTATGTGTT
>JAOZKO010000097.1:0-6300 GCA_029935325.1 Bacteroidales bacterium | reverse complement strand
CTTTACAATTCCTTACAATCCTTTACAATTCCTTACAATCCTTTTCAATTCCTTACAATCCTTTTCAATTCCTTACAATCCTTTACAATTCCTTACAATCCTTTTCAATTCCTTACAATCCTTTTCAATTCCTTACCTTTTTCAAACAATAACTCCATCTTTCAATCTAATAATCCGATCTGTCATATCTGCTATATCATTCTCATGAGTAACAATAACGATTGTAATTCCCTCTTTATTAATATCTTTCAAAATATCCATTACCTCATAAGAGGTGGTACTATCAAGGGCTCCGGTTGGTTCATCAGCGAAAATAACTTTCGGCTTGGAAATAATTGATCGAGCAATTGCTATTCTTTGCTTCTGCCCTCCCGATAATTCTGAAGGCAAATGATGTGCCCATTCCCTTAACCCAACTTTATCCAAATACTCCATTGCCATATGGTTCCGTTTTTTTCGGCTCACCTTCTGATAGTAAAGTGGCAATGCTACATTTTCCATAGCATTTTTATAGCTAATAAGATTAAAGGACTGAAAAACAAACCCAAGATAATTATTCCTAAACCAAGCAGCTTTCTTCTCTGACATATTTTTAACTGGAATATCATTTAGCAAATATGAACCATTATCATAGCCATCTAGTATTCCAAGAATATTAAGCAAGGTAGATTTTCCACTTCCTGATGAACCCATAATCGAAACCATCTCGCCAGTTTTGATTTCTGCAGAAATACCCTTCAACACGTGCAAAGAGGTAGCTCCAGTGGTATAGGATTTATGAATATTATCTAGTTTTATCATTTAGTTATTGTATCCGTAAACGTTTTACTTTGTTTGATTTTTCTTTTCCAAACAAAGTATATTGTGCCTGCAAGAAAACCCTGCATAATAAGCAGCCAAATTACACAATTATAAAATTCATAAATTGTAATATTTGTTAAATTATTTCACTAATAGTTTTACTAAATTAACCATATTAAACATAAAGCAATATAGAGGCAGCTATAATAACGGCTCTCATTGGTTTTTAAAGAATTAACAATAATATGTCAATATCACAGTAATATCACAAATATTTATTGCAATAAATACACATAATCCGAGCATTTTCTTTCACTATTTTTGCAGAAATTATAAAACAATAAATATATGTTTCCAACTTTAGGACACCTTATCAATTATATATTTGGCACACAGATTAATTTCCCTATGCCAACCTACGGATTTGTATTAGTAATGGCATTTGTGACAGCAGGAATAGTTCTCAATTTTGGTTTGCGCAGAAAAGAAAGACTTGGTTTTATGGGCAAACATCCATCCAAGATACTAGTTTCTGGCCCAATTAATTATATTGATATATTTATTTCTAGCTTTTTCTACTTTGCATTATTCTTCAAAATAGTCGGGATAATACTCAACTATGATGAATTTACAAAGGATATCAATGAATATATATTCTCCTTAAATGGAAGTTGGATTGCTGGCCTATTAGCAGCAGCAGCAAGTATTGTTTGGGCATATATTAAAGCTAAAGAAAAAGAAAGTCCTGAGCCCGTATTTAAGGATGTCGAGCTTTCTGCACACCAAATAACAATTAATATTGTAATGGTAGCTGCCCTTTCAGGGATAATTGGCGCGAAGCTTTTTGATATACTTGAGAATTTAGGAAGCTTTTTTAATGACCCTATTGGCAGTCTATTTTCAGCAGGAGGATTTACTTTTTATGGTGGATTAATTGCCGGAAGTATTGCTGTAGTATATTATACACGAAAGCGAAATATTAATACTCTACATTTAATCGACGCAGCAGCACCCTCTATACTAGCAGCTTATGCGGTAGGCAGAATGGCTTGTATGCTTAGCGGTGACGGATGCTGGGGGATTCCAAATCCGGAAATAAAACCAGAATGGTTAGCGATGCTTCCTGACTGGATGTGGGCATACGATTTTCCTCATAATGTAATAAATGAAGGAGTAAAAATGAGTGGATGCCATGGCGATTATTGCCATATGCTAAACGTGCCTGTTTTCCCAACACCATTCTATGAATCATCATTAAGTGCAATGTTTTTTCTCTTTATTTGGTTTATCCAAAATAAAGTAAAAGCACCGGGTACAATGTTCTTTATAGCACTTATGCTTAATGGTATAACTCGATTTTTTGTGGAAAAAATTAGAGTAAACAATGTATATAGTATCGGCAGTGCAAATATTACTCAGGCAGAAATAATTTCTACAATATTAGTGATTATTGGAATTGTTGGAATTATTCTTTTGAGGAGATTTTACCGTTTGGGGAAGATTAAGTAGTGTCTGCAAGAAAACTACGTATATTTGTAAAATACTGATTAGATACATTTATTTTAATGGTAAAAAAATCTAAAATTATACTAAAATTATTTTTGCTATTTTTGCCTAAGAGGTAATCTAATAATATAAATCTCTAATACTTATAACAAAAAGTAAGAACCATGCAAGACTATACATTAAGAATACCTGATAGTAATACAAAGGCAGCTACGCTATTAAACTATCTTAAAACACTTGATTTTATAGAAATAACAAAGGTTACCGACTGGTATGAAGAGCTCGAACAGGAAGGTAAACATGCTATAAACAAAGGATTAGATGATTTAAAAAATGATAATATTCATTCAGATATTTCAGTAAGAAAAAGTATCCATGAAAGAATCCTAAAAGACCAAAATAAATGAAAATAATTTGGTCAAATCAAGCAAAGATATCTTATGAGGATGCTATTGATTTCATACTAAAACAATGGGATGCTGAAGTAGCATTTGATTTTGAAAACAAAACTAATTTACTGCTTGACAAATTAATAACGAATGTAAAATTATGTCCATTGTCAATCCATTCCCAATTGCGAAAATGTGTTATTCATAAAAACACATCATTAATTTATAGAGTTACTAATACAACAATAGAGTTGATTACATTCATTGATAATCGGTCAAAACATAAATATTAAGTATTGTTAGAAAGTTAATCAATAATAAAAAGAATCAACATCTAACAATCTATCCAAAATTACTTCGTTTAGGTGGAAGACAATCGGTATTATTTGATAACTTTGCCCAATATTAAAAATCGTATTAAAGATTGAGAGCTTTAAAGATATTATTAGTAGTTATTAGCCTGTTCACCATTTCAGCAGAAAGGTCATTTGCACAATGGTCGGACTCTACTTGGGTAAAAGATACTGACTCAACAAATATCATTCTATACTATCCCAAATCAGCTTTTTCATCGCGAGACACAATGGTATTGGATACTACATTATACTATTTCCAAAGGTATGATGCACGTACATCAGATTACGATATGGCAGCAGGAACTATGACAATTGGCGGTCCTGTAAAAGATTTATATTTCAGCTCACTATCACCACAGTTTAATATTGGAGAAAATAACCTAGGAACATATTTTTATGAATCTAAAAATATGCCGATTTATGGCCATGTGGATGTGCCTTATTCCGAAATTTTCTATACAATTGCATCTCAAGAAGAAAACTATTTAAAAGGTATATTGGCCAATCAAGCTAGTCCAAGGTTATATTTTGGAATGAATTTTAATGTGGAATCAACACTTGGCTTATTTACAAACCAAAGGGTTGGCAATGCGCATTTTAGAGGAATTGTAGCCTTTGAAACTTTTAATAAAAGATATGGTTACGACCTCGAATATATTTACAATAAGTTTAAGTTAGGAGAAAATGGTGGGCTTACCAATGATTATTTTTATGAAGATACAACAGTTATTGATAGACAAATACTATCGGTAAATTTGAATGAGGCATCAAATTTGGTTAAGTCACATTTTTTCGCTTTAAACCAACACTTGAATATTGGAAAAGCTGGCACCGATTCAACCGACCATCGTTTTATTGGCAAGATGTATTGGAATACTCTGTATAATAAAAAAGCACGAATGTACCATGATCAGAGTTGGGATAGTGCATATTACGAATCCATATATTTGGATAGCTTAATATCCAATGATTCATCAGCTACTACTAATTTTAGCATGGATTTTGGCATCTCAAATTACTATCCCGAAAGGCATCAATATTTTACTTTTGATATGGGAGCAGCTTATAACTATAAGATGTACTATGATGGTAATCAGGAGTATTATTTCAATTATTTAACTCCCCATGCGGATGTTATCTTCGATTTTTACAAAGTAATACTGGAAGGAGGATTTCGATATCAGATAAAAGTAGAGAATCAGCAGACTTTTGATATTGGCGCAAATGATTTGAATCTTTATGGTGTTCTAAAGTTTCCATTACTAAAATTCTTTATTTGGGATGTGGGTATGAAAATGAATTTCGAGTCGCCGCAAGTTAGTACTTACCGTACTTATTCCAATCATTTTATGTGGAATAATAATTTTGATAAGCAGAAACATATTGAGCTGAATTCGCATTTCAATTATAAAGGCTACCAAGTGGAGGCTGCTGTTCATAGCCTGACAGATTTTGTATATTTCAACGAGCGAGTACTTCCGGAGCAGTATGCTGGTAGTTTCCAAATAATAACAGCTAAATTCAAAAAGAGATTCGCATTTAAAAAGCTTGGAAGCACAGTAATGCTAATGTATCAAGAAAGTAGTAATGATAGTGTAATTCGACTACCACGATTTGTTGCCAGAGGTGGCTTCTATTTTAATTTTCCAATGTTCAAGGGAGCATTAAGAATCCACCCAGGAATTGACATCACTTACTTAACAGGCTACAAAGGGGACACTTACAACCCTGCAACTATGCAATTTCATATCCAAAATGATAAGAAACTCGACAATCAATTTTATGCCGATGTATATATTAACTTTAATATTAAGCGAGCGAGAATATTTATTAAGTATCAGAATGTAGCCTCATTTCTTGGCAACTATAACTATTTCCTAGTGACGCATTATCCTCAGCAAGATGCTGTAATGAAGTTCGGTATTTCATGGAAATTCTTTGATTAGCAATTCACAATAACGTCATTTTGGCAGAATTTTAACATATATGGGTTTTGGCATATTTTGTGATTCGGAGTTGGAAGTTCGGAGTTGGAGGTTTGTAGGTTTGTAGGTTTGTAGGTTTCAAATTAACAACAAACACAAAACAAAAAACACATTAACCCTCCGAAGCTTTAGCGTAGGAGAAACACATCAACACATCAACACATTAACACATTAACACAAATAAACATGTCACAAGAAATAGAGAAAGTAAAGAGTTTTATAATTGGTTCGGGACCTGCGGGTTATACGGCAGCCATTTATGCTTCAAGAGCAAATTTATCACCAATAATGTATCAAGGAATGCAGCCTGGAGGTCAGTTAACTACTACCACTGAAGTTGAAAATTTCCCTGGTTACCCTGAGGGTACAGAAGGACCAGCAATGATGGAAGACTTGCAAAAGCAAGCTGAGCGCATGGGTGCTGATGTTCGTTGGGGAATGGTTACTAAAGCTGATCTTACAGAACGCCCATTTAAAATTGAGACTGATGATGGGAAATTCTTTGAGGCTGATAGCGTAATTATTGCCACAGGAGCAAGTGCCAAATATTTAGGAATGGAATCCGAGGAGGCTTTTAAAGGAGCAGGAGTCTCGGGTTGTGCTACTTGCGATGGTTTCTTTTATAAAGAAAAACCTGTTGCTGTAGTTGGTGGTGGCGATACTGCTGCTGAAGATGCACTTTACCTTAGCAATATTGCTAGCAAAGTATATATGATTGTGCGAAGAGATGAGTTAAGAGCTTCTAAAGTAATGGCACAGCGAGTAATTGATAATCCAAATATTGAAGTACTTTGGAATCATGTTACCAAGGAAATAGTTGGTACACAAAGTGGTTTTATCAAAGCACTAAACGGAGCTATACTTGAGAACGTTAAAACTGGTGAAGAAAAGAAAATTGATATTGAAGGTTTCTTTGTTGCCATTGGCCATAAACCAAATACAGGTTTATTTACTGACCAAATAAAACTTGACGACCAAGGATATATTATCACAGCAGCAGATTCTACTGCAACAAATATCGAAGGAGTTTTTGCAGCAGGTGACGTACAAGATCACACCTTCCGCCAAGCAATTACAGCTGCAGGCAGTGGTTGTATGGCTGCTATTGAAAGCGAGCGCTGGTTGGGAGAGCAGTAGTTTGGAGTTGGGAGTGCCTAGAGTTTGAAGTGCCTAAAGTTCGGAGTTGAGATTTAAGTTCACCTATGCTAAAGCTTCGGTGATTGAAAAGTGGCTTCGCTTAAAGTGAGGATTTTAAATCCTTGG
>JAOZKO010000096.1:3238-9083 GCA_029935325.1 Bacteroidales bacterium | reverse complement strand
TATCTTTGCGTCAATAAATAAACCTAATAAAGAACTAATATGTCATTAATAAAAACCATAACATTTATTGCCATTATCAGTTTGTTGATTTTAAGTTCCTGCGCAACAATCCTTGGTGGTAAAAGGAATACAATCTCCACAAAATCGGCTAGTCCAGCTGAAGCAAAAATATACGTTGATAATAAAGAAGTTGGACAAGGGGTTTTCAAAACCAAAATCTCCAAATTCAATCTACAGGAAGGCGAAGTTCTATTAGTAAAATGTGAAGGTTATATTACAGATACCATAATAGTCAGCAGAAAAGCAAGTCCGTGGTATATTGCATTAGACTTTGTTTCCACAATTGGAATTGGCTTAGCAGTGGATGTGGGAACAGGAAATATTTATAGACCAAACACACAGAACTTGGAAATTGAACTAAAAAAGGAAGGAGAACAGCGATGAAAAAACTTAGCATATTATTCTTCCTAATAATTATTACTACCACCTCCTTTGCTCAATTGGCAAGCAATCCTTGGGAAGGCAAAAAAAACTACGGATTCTTTAATACTTTAGAGCTTAATTTTGGTCACGGAAGTTTCCTGAAAAATTCAGCAACTCTTGATGAGATAATGGATAACCCTTATTCAGATATTGCCCTAAGAATAGGAATACAAAGTACTGGTGCACGCCAATGGGAACAAATACTTGGTTACCCAATCTATGGCATGGGCTTTTATGGTGCTTACTTTTATGAGGACGATCCCTTGGGAACACCCTCAGCAATTTATTTATTTATTAATGCTCCTATTAAAAGATGGAATAAGTTCTCCTTCAAATATGACCTAGGAACAGGGCTTTCATACGGTTTTAACCCTTATGACTCAATCAATAATCCTGATAATAACGTAATCAGCGCCCGAAAGAATGTGTATTTCCATCTTAAAGTATTTGCCGAATACGAAATCAGTAAGCGTATGGATTTATCATTAGGCTTTGGAATGAACCACTTTTCAAATGGCTCCACCCAAACACCAAATTTAGGTATTAACCTTGTTAATTTCAATATTAATGCGCGTTACCATTTCAATCCAGTAAAAAGTTATACTAAGCATATCGACCCAAATTATCAGCCAGCGGTAAGACCTGAATTTATTGTAAACGAAATTCCCAAAACAGAACACTATCATGAGTTTAGCATCTATTATGCTGCCGGTGGCAAGGCTACTACAGAGCAATATTCTGATGGCCCAATATACTTTATCAGCGCACTAGCTGTTGATTATCACTATAAGTATTTTCATATAGCGCATATTGGAGCTGGTATTGATTACTTTTACGAAGCCGCTCGTCGCGAATGGGTAGAAGACCCAACATTTAGCGATATGACATATGTGGGACTACATATTTCTCATATTTTGTATTTCAGCCGATTGGCATTGGTTGTTGAACCAGGGATATATTTAAGTAATAATGTGGCAGATAAAGATGATATTTACTTAAGAGTAGGTGGTAGATATGATGTTACCGAAAGATTCTATATACAAGCAGCATTAAAAACCAGAAATGGTGCTGTGGCAGACTTTATTGAATGGGGAATGGGATATCGATTTATTTTTAAAAAAGATTCAGGGATAAGGTAATACCATGAATTTTTCAAGATATGGGAATATCCTCCTTTGAAAAAGAAGGTGGCTATTTTTCGAATAATTTTATAATTGAAAGAAGAGTTTTTTATAAAAATAGTCGGAGGATTTATACTGAATATTAAACAAATATATCTAGGTAATTAGTTTAAACTAATGCATAATCAATGTATTAAATATTTATCACTTGCGAGACAGATACTATCTAACCACCTTTTACTTCTACCATATATCAGAAAATAAAAATCCATTGAAAAACCAAAAACCAAAAACCCTATTTTTGGACATTAATTTTATTCTATAGCTTATGAAGATTTACAAAATAATTTTTATCCTGTTTTTATCATTTCAATTTGCAAATACTTTTGCACAAGAGAGTCATGATTTTGAAATTTCTAAAAACCTAGATATATACACCTCCCTTATTCAGCAGCTTAATTTACACTATGTTGACGAAATTCAGCCTGGCACTCTAACCAAAGCGGCAATAGACGCAATGCTGAGCAAAATTGACCCATATACTGTTTATTATCCTGAGTCCGAAATTGAGGATGTAAGGTTTTTGCAAACAGGACAATATGGTGGTATTGGGTCGTATGTACATATTAAAAACAAACAAGTAGTGGTGGGAATGCCTTATCCTGGTTTCCCTTTTTATAATGCAGGATTAAGAGCTGGTGATGTGATTACTAGAATTGACGGAGAGGATCTTACTGGCAGAAAGATGAGTGAAATATCTGATAAATTAAGAGGTGTATCAGGAACTGAAATTAATATTATCTATAAATCCTCCATTGATAGCACGCAGCATAATGTAAGCATAAAGCGCGAGCAAATAGTAGTGAAGGATGTGCCATATTTTGGACTTCTAGAAAACGGTATTGCATATATTAAACTAACTAGTTTTAAGCAAAATGCAGCCAAAGAAGTTAAACAAGCTTTGGATAGCCTTAGCAAGGAATCAGAAATTACTTCTCTAGTTTTTGACCTTCGAGATAATGGTGGCGGCTTGCTTATTCAGGCTGTAAACATTATGGATCTATTTGTTGAGCAAGGCGAAAAAATTGTCAGTACAAAAGGAAAAACAAAAAACGAGAATAATACTTATGGCACTAGAAGAAGTGCTGCCTATGGCGAGATGAAAGTAGTGGTACTTACTAATAAAAGAAGCGCTTCTGCCAGCGAAATTGTGGCTGGTGCTTTTCAGGATTTAGATAGAGGAGTAATAATGGGGCAGAAATCCTATGGCAAGGGATTGGTGCAAAAAGTTTATCAACTAAGCTATCGTTCGCAAGCAAAAATAACAATAGCAAAATACTATATTCCTAGCGGCAGATGTATTCAGTCATTGGATTATCAGCATAAGGACAAATATGGTAACGCTATTAAAACTCCGGACTCATTAATGGCCGTTTTTAAAACTCGAAATGGACGATTGGTTAGAGATGCTGGTGGAATAATTCCTGATATTAAACTTCCTGAAGCAAAATATTCTGATGTTTCTATTGCATTAATTAATCAATGGGAAATATTTGATTTCGCAACTAATTATACCAATAGCCATGACAGTATTAAATCTGTATCGGATTTTGAAATAACAGATGATATTTACAATTTATTTGTGGTAAATTTGGAAAAGGATAGTTTTGATTATAGCTTGGCAATAGAATTGGAATTGAAGAAATTAAAAAAACTAGCCGATTCTAAAGACTATTCCATGGAACCAGAACTTATTGCGCTGCAATCGAAAATTGATAAGACCAAGGAAGAGGCAATTATAAAACATAAGCAAGAAATTAAATCCTTATTAAGACAAGAACTTGTTTCAAGATACTTTTTTAATTCAGGAAAAGTAGAAGCCGCACTTACTGACGATGCTGAAGTAGCGGAAGCTATTAAGCTATTAAAAGATGCTGATAAGTATAATCAGATACTTGGAGTTGTTGAATAATGTATTTAAAAAAGGGAATACTATTTTAAAATCAAAGCAATATTATTGCTCACAAACAGTTCTATTTAAGAATGCACAGAGACAAATTTAGACTATATATTTTTTATATAGGTATTATTTTAACCATATTCGGTTTACCTTTCTCTAGGGCTTTGCTTAGTTTTGGCCAAGTCACTCTGGCAGCGCTATTTCTATTTGACAAAAACCTTCTGAAAAAGCTAAAGGTCTTTATTAATGATAAAGCCGCATTGGCACTTATATCCTTATATGTTTTATCGTGGCTAGCACTTCTTTATACCAACGACTACCAATACGGATTTTTTGATTTAAGGACAAAAATACCTTTGATTTTATTTCCGTTAGTATTTGCCACCGAACCAAGATTAAGCAAAAGGGCATTTCAATATTTAGCCTTACTTTTTGCAGCTACAGTAACAGCATCCATCAGCTGTAGCCTTATATTATTAATGTCAGATACTGTAAATGGTTTTAGAGATGCTTTTCCTTTTGTATCACATATTCGCTTGAGTTTACAAGTGCTAATTGCCATGAGTATTTTCTTTTATTATGGTATTAATAAAAAGTATAAATACCCTCTTGCCATTAAAATTATTCTCCTGACTGCACTTGTTTATTTGTTCTGGGCAATGTTTACACTTGAGCTGATGACAGGTATCGTTATCTCCCTAATAAGCTTATCATTAGCACTAATCAGGCTTGTTATTCGCAAGAGAAGCGCTTTAATGGCTTGGATGACTTTTGCCAGCGGTTTGTTAATAATTACTGCTATTGCTTTTGGGTTCTACTCTACGGTAAAATCTTATACTAAGGTTAATAAAATAGACTTGTCATCACTTGACAAACAAACAGCCTTAGGCAATGACTATACCCACAACCCTGATGAGTACCAAGTAGAAAATGGTAGCTATATTGGACTTTATATTCAATGGGACGAAATGCGCGAAGCATGGAACAAACGCTCAACTTTGAATTATGATGGAAATGATAATCGACAACAATTACTAAGATATACTTTGCAGAGATACTTAAATTCCAAGCATCTACGCAAAGATGCCAATGGCATTGAGCAGCTTACTCAAAAAGACTTGCAAAATATTGAAAATGGAATTGCCAATGTTGAATATGCCAAGAAATTTAGTTTTAAAAAACGTATTTATAAACTAATATGGGAGTATGATATGTACCAAAGAGGAGAAGACGCCTTTGGTCATACTTTAATTCAACGCTTTGAATTGTGGAGTACCGGCTGGGAAATATTTACTGAAAATCCACTTATTGGAGTTGGAACAGGAGATATACCATCGGCTTTTAAAACTCATTTAGAACAAAATAATTCTACCTTAAAAGACTCAAACTTACGAACTCATAATCAGTATTTAAGCATCCTAGCAAGCTTAGGTATTATTGGAATTATAGTCTTTCTATTTTCCATGTTCTATCCTCCTAGCTTCAGGCATATCTGGAATTCCTCACTATTTTTCTATTTCTTCAGCTTTATTAGTATTAGCATGTTTTGGGAAGATACCATCGAAACACAAGTTGGAGTTACACTTTTCAGCTTCTTCTTTGCATTCTACCTTTATGGGCAGAGCAAGGATAAGCAATAATAGAGCTTAGATGAAATTTTATTTGCTTAAGTAGTGCGTTTTCTTGCTGACAATAGGTATGTATTTTGGCAGATGATTAAATAATATTACACATCTAATAATCGAAAAAAATATTTATCTTTGACGTATTAAATTCTTTTCATTACTAAACCGAAATAATGCAGAAAATACTAATCATTATTAATGATGCACCCTACGGAACAGAGAAAGCATATAATGCTTTAAGAATGGCAATTACACTACAAAAAGAACATAGTGACAAAGTGGAAATAAAAATTTTTCTACTAGCTGATGCGGTAAATTGTGGGCTGCCAAATCAGAAAACACCTAATGGCTTTTATAATATTGAACGTATGTTGAAAGTTGTTGTGAAAAATGGTGGTGAAATAAAAAGCTGTGGTGGTTGTTCGGAAGCTCGCGGTATTGATAAATTAGAATTTATTGAAGGCGTAAAACTTAGCAATATGAAAGAATTTGCCCAATGGACTGTTGAATGTGATAAGGTTTTAACATTTTAATACAAGCTTACTACTCAGCAGTAATATAATGTTAAAGATAAAGAAGTTGCCACAG
The DNA here is from genome assembly GCA_029935325.1 of Bacteroidales bacterium. Classification (GTDB taxonomy): domain Bacteria; phylum Bacteroidota; class Bacteroidia; order Bacteroidales; family UBA1556; genus UBA6267. The sequence continues at coordinate 3,306 of JAOZKO010000096.1, read as the reverse complement.
ATTCACAGATTAATGATAATAATTAACAATACAAGCTTAAAATACGATAAACAAATCTGATAAATATG
>JAOZKO010000096.1:0-3228 GCA_029935325.1 Bacteroidales bacterium | reverse complement strand
CAGAACAACTATACTAATTTTACTAATATTTACCATCTCGATTTCAAATAAAATCTATTCTCAAAATACTGATTATACTAATAATTCCGTGAGAACAGGTTTTGGCTTTGGAGTAAATGAAGGAACGAAAGAATCAGGCACTGGCCTTTTATATAATATTGGTTGGAATAAGACCATTGGCGAAAAGCAAAGGCTTAGGCTTAATCCTAATGTATTATTTGGAGTTTTCAGCACGGAGATAAGTCGTGGTATTCGCGACCAGTATTATAGAACATCTTCCTATGAACTAAACATGCATTATGATTTAATAAAATACAAATCAATCTCGCTAGTGGGTAGTATTGGTGGTTTTATGAATTTCTCAAGAGGACTATTAGGCACCGGTGGTGACCCTGAAGCTACGGAATATACCAAATCTGAATATTTTTACTCATTGTATTTTGGGGGTAATGCCTCCGTTGCTATTCGTATTAATCCTAAAAATAGCAGGATTGCCTACGAAATTAGGCCACTAAATATACAATATGGAAACAATAGATTTATGCTTAATTATTTTATGTTTGGTATGGATTTTAAGTTTAAGAAATAAGACTCTGTTGTTATTACAATAGTTCGTGAAAATTTTATAATATACTGATTCTCTGCAGGTTGCATAAGTGCGCATAACTATTACAATTTACTGATAAACAATTCTTTGTGCCTTAGCGTCTTTGCGAGAAACAAAATATCAACAAAGTATTATTATACAGAGAATAATTAAGCCTTCCGAAGAAATTAATTGCTCAGAATATAAACTTCCATCAGGTTTTTTGAATGTAATATGTCTTTTTGGAGGGAGTATTCCCAATTGGTGATATCTAGCCATCTAATATAAGAAATTAATTAGTATTAAATTATGGCTGCAAATGTAAGTATTTTTCAAATAGGTATTATAGTACCGAATAGGGATAAAAAATTAATAAATATTAGTAGAAATAAGAAAAGAGTCGTAAAAACGACTCTTTTCTTATTAAGTTTGTGTAATTTCTTAAGGATTTTAGTCCAAAAAAGTTCTTTAAAACTTTAATTTCTTACGCATATTGTCTGCACGCTCGCGATAACGATTTAATTGTTCCTTTTCAGGATCGATACCTTTTGGACGAGATTTTGTGCTTTTATTATACTCCTCGTTTCTGAAAAGAATAAACTGACAAATACGCTTATAAGCTTCTCTTTGGTCGAATGATGGGAACTGTGCTAATTCATTAGTAACTTTATCAGTAAAGTCATCTTTACTTGATTCCCAAATCCTTAATACCTCTTTGCGTTCTTTTCCTGACATATTAAAATCATGATCAAACACCTTGTTCACCCATTTACGTTCTGTCTTGTCTACCTCACCATCTACACCTGCAATTGCTATCATTCCAGCATAGATAATTTGTTTGAAATTAAAATCAGCCATTTGTTATAGTTTTAGTTATTTTTTACCTTTTATAGCGAATGCTAAGATACACTTTTTTTTAATCGAACAAGAAAAAAATAAATATTTCTAAAATAAGTAAAGGTCCTTTTCCAAAAAAATAATCTATATTAACAGGATTTAACTTTTAAAATTGCAATTAGTTTTTAATTTTGCAGCTCCTTAAAACAAGGAAATTATTTCTGAAAAAGGCATAAATATTCCTCTAAGAATCGATATGTGATAATATTATATGGTGTAATATTTAGCATTACTTAAAATATCAAAAGCCTTTAAACGTTATATTAAATTAGCAATTACAATAATTATGAAAGAATTCATAAAATTACTTTCGATAGCAGTATTAGGTGGATTTGTTGTTCTTGGTGGACAATATTTTTTCAATAATACTGATTCTTCTGGCAGTTCTAAAGTTGATTTTCAGCAAATTTCAACACCTATTCCTATCCGAAGGGTGGCAAATTTCGAAAATGAAGAAGACTATAAATTGCCAGACTTAAAATCTGCTGCATCAAAAACTGTTCATGCAGTTGTTTATATTCAAACTGAATTTACTCGTAAAAGCAGTGTATATGATGAATATTTCAGCATGGATGATTACTTTGGAAAAAGAAGTCAATCTGTATTACGAGCTTCGGGCTCTGGAGTAATTATTTCTTCAGATGGATATATTGTCACCAACAACCATGTTGTGCAAGAAGCAGACAAAATTACTGTTACATTAAATGACAAACGTACTTATAAGGCAAAGGTAATTGGAACTAATCCAGCAACGGATTTAGCACTCCTAAAAATTGGTGAAATAGAATTAGACTTTGTTACCTTTGGCAATTCAGACGATATTCAAGTTGGCGATTGGGTACTTGCTGTGGGTAATCCATATAATTTAACATCCACTGTTACTGCTGGTATAATTAGTGCAAAGGCTAGAAATATTAATATCCTTGGTTCAAATTCAGCTATTGAATCATTTTTACAAACTGATGCAGTAGTTAATCCTGGAAATTCAGGAGGAGCATTGGTAGATATTAAAGGTGACTTAGTTGGTATTAATGCAGCAATTGCTTCACGTACTGGTAGTTATATTGGCTATTCATTTGCCATTCCTGTAAGTATTGTAAAGAAAGTAGTTAAAGATTTAAAGGAATTTGGTTCGGTACAGCGAGCATTTTTAGGAATTACAATCAAAAATGTAGATGCTAAGCTAGCCAAGGAAATGGATTTAGATGAAATAAAAGGCGTGCTTGTTGAAACTGTAATGGAAAAAGGAGCAGCTGCTAATTCTGGCATTGAAGAAGACGCAATCATTATGGATGTTAATGGAATCCCTGTTAATAGTCAATCTGAGCTTCTTGAGAAAATAGGGCTACATCGTCCTGGTGATAAAATAAAGCTTAATATACTTTATCGTAAGAAACTAAGAGAATACGATGTTATTCTGACCAATAGATACGGAACTACTAAGCTTGATGAGCAAACTGATGGCGATGCATATGATAGAATTGGAGCACAATTTCAGGATATTCCAAAGAAACTACAAAGCAAGCTTGATATAAATAATGGACAACAGGTGATTAACCTTGAGAACGGTCTTTTTAAAACTGCTGGAATTCGCAATGATTTTATTATTTTGAAAATTGGCAATTATATTATCCAAACTGAAGAGGATATTAAAACTGCCTTTGATGATAAATCTGGAGGAATTTTGATTGAAGGAATTTATCCAAATGGGGTAAGTGCATATTATGGAATTGGATTATAAATCT
>JAOZKO010000095.1:2961-9115 GCA_029935325.1 Bacteroidales bacterium | reverse complement strand
TAGTTATTAAACAATTTATTGATGCTTAAGCCATTCCTTGTATTATTAATTGTGCAGCGAAGATAAGAAAATAAATAACTCGTTTTATTATTCTTGCTTATGGATTTACAGATTGCTTCGTCGTTCCTCCTCGCAAAGGCATTCGCAAGGTGTTTATTTTATTATCGGTTTTTGCGAAGCCGCCCAAGCGGCTGAAGCAATCTTTTCAAAACCGAGTTAAGGCTTAAGGAGATACTATATTTAAAATACAAATTAGGTGTATAAGTTATTTTTATAAACCCACAATAAAACCCGTAGATTTAAGTTATTAAACTAGGTTATTTTCATATATTTGAGGCAGTAAAAATCACAATAAATCCAATTAAAATGCGAAAAAATTCTATCTATTTCCTAGCGTTATTAGTCCTATTAGGACTTAATTCATGTAATGATAATGAGAAAGTTATTACAGAAATAAAACCTGGTTTCGAGAAGTATATCTCTGGCTTTACCTCTGGTGTTCAGCTCAGTAGAAATACTAAATTCATTGTTAGATTTCAACAATCGGTAAATGATAGCGCAATAGCGGGTCAGGAAGTAATTGGTGATGCTTTTGATTTTAGCCCTTCAATTAAGGGCAAAACACTTTGGATTGACAACCGAAGTATGGAGTTTGTTCCTGACGAACTGCTACAGAATAGTAAGGTTTACTCTGTGAGTTTCAATGTGGGTAATTTTATGGATGTGCCATCGGATTATTCTTCTCTGGAATACGATATCCGTACTAAGGACCAAATGTTCCGATATATAGACAAAGGTTTAAGTACCTACGAACTGAATATGTCATTCCTTAAGTATGAAGGTGAAATTATTACCGCAGATATTGCTTCCAATGAAGATATTGAGCAAATGCTTGATATTAATCTGCTGGAAGGAACGGCAAAAATAAAATGGGTGCATGGCGGTAGTGGTAAAATACACAATTTTGCCATTGATAGCATCGAGCGAATTGAGGAAAATCAAAATCTGACTATCAAAATTGATGGTGAACAAATAGGTGTTGATGATAATGACGAATACGAAAAGCGTATTCCTGGTTTAAAAATGTTTGAATTGCTTAACCTTCAGGTTTTCCCCGGTCACGAGCAATATATCCAACTAAGCTTTTCGGATCCTTTGCAAGCAGACCAAAAGCTTGATGGCCTTATTTATTTCGAAAGTGACCATTCTCTGGATTTCATTATTGATGGAAGCAGAATAAAGGTGTTTCCATCGCGTAAGCTTGCTGGCGAACAGCAACTGCATATTACCACGGGTATAAAGAATGCTAGAGGCTATAAGCTGCAAGCAGAAATTATTCTGCCGGTAGCATTTGAAATAAATAAACCTGCAATTGAATCTATTAGCAAAGGAGTTATTATGCCTTCTTCCGATGGATTAATATTCCCTTTCAAAGCAGTTAGCTTAAGTATGGTTGACTTAAAGATTATTCAAATTTATGAGAATAATGTACTTAGCTTTCTCCAGAATAATGATTTTAATTCCAATGGCAATATTAGACTATCAGGTAGATTGGTGGCTCAAAAGCGCCTTGATTTAAGGAAGATGATAAAGGCTGACCTCAGCAAATGGAATACTTTTAAAATTGATTTGGCAGATTATATAAACTTGGAGCCTGGCGCACTTTATAAAGTTAGTATTGATATGCGCCCTTCATATTCTCTTTATCCTTGCGATAGTAACGATAATGTATTGATTACTGATGCAGAATATGAGGTGGAAGTTGCCCGAAATATGAAAAAGTATGATCAGAATAGATATTATTATAATTATAACGATTATGATTATAATTGGAAGGAACGTAATAACCCATGTTTCGATTATTACTTCTACTATAATGATGGTATTTCCCAAACCCTTTTTGCATCGAACTTAGGTATCACTGCTAAAGGTACTCCCAACAATAGATTTGCAGTTATAATATCAGACCTGATTAGCACCGACCCAGTAGGTAGTGTTGATTTAGTATTTTATAATTTGCAAAAGCAGATTATTGCTAAAACAAAAACCAATAGCTTAGGAATAGCAATTGAGCAGCTTTCATCAAAACCATATTTTATTGTTGCCAGCAAGGGAGACGAAAGAGCTTATTTGAAGTTGGATAATGGTGAGGCACTTTCGCTGAGTAATTTTAATGTTTCAGGAATGCGGGTGCAAGAGGGACTCAAGGGGTTTATTTATGGTGAGCGTGGCGTTTGGCGACCAGGAGATAATATATATCTTACTTTTATTTTGGAGGATATGGAAAATCGATTGCCAACAAATCATCCTGTAGTATTTGAACTAATAAATCCTATGGGACAAACAATAGTTCGTAAGGTAAGGAAAAACGGTGAAAATGGCTTTTATTCTTTTCCTGTTAAAACAGAATCAAATGCTCCAACCGGAAATTGGACTGCTAAAGTAAACGTTGGCGGAGCGGTATTTAGCAGAACCATTAGAATAGAAACTATAAAGCCAAATAGACTGAGAGCAAAAATAGATTTCGAAAGTGAACTATTGACCAAAGAAAGGCTTGCAGAATCACTAAAAATGGAAGCAAGCTGGTTACATGGCTCACCTGCCAAAAATCTAAAAGCAAAGGTATTGCTAACATTAAGATCATCGAGTACAAGCTTTAAGAAATTCGAAAATTATAACTTCCATTTTCCAAATACTCATTATAATACTGAAGAAAATGAGGTATTTAGTGGAGAATTGGATGAGGATGGAAATGCCGATCTGAAAATTAATATAGTAGCACAGCGAGCTCCTGGAATGCTAAAGGCAAATTTCGTTATACGAGTATTTGAAAAAAGCGGAGACTTTAGTATCCTAACTCAAAATATAAAATATTCGCCTTATGAGTCTTATGTGGGATTGAAAATGAATTCGGACGGAGAAAGCGGTTGGTATTCAACAGATACCAAGCATAAAGTAAATATCGCTTGTGTTGACCAATTTGGAAAACCTATAGAAAGAAACAGCATTAGAGTAACTGTTTATAAAGTTCGCTGGCGTTGGTGGTGGGATTCAAATGATGACCTAGCATCATATGTTGGTAGAACATCAAGAACTCCTATTAGCTCTGAATATGTTTCTACTGATGCTAGTGGAAAAGCAAGCTTTGATATGCAAATAAAATATCGAAATTATGATGATAATGGTAGATATTTGATTGTGGCTGAAGACCCCGTAAGTGGACATCAAACTGGAATACTAACATATTTCTCAGAGTGGTATGGAAGTTATGGTGGAGGAGCAATGGGCGCAAGTATGCTTAGCTTCAATTCCGATAAGGAGGATTATAAAGTTGGTGATGAAGTCAAAATAAGTATTCCTTCTTCCAAAAACGGTAGAGCATTGGTAAGCATAGAGTCCGGATCGGAAATTATAGATGTATTCTGGGTGCAAACTGAGGATGATAAAACACATTTTAGTTTTCCTGTGACCTCAGCAATGGCTCCAAATGTATTTGTGCATATAAGTTTATTGCAGCCTCATGCCCAAAGCATTAACGATAATCCAATACGGATGTATGGTGTAATTCCTATTGAAGTAGAAGATCCCGAAACCAAATTACATCCTAAAATACAAATTGCTGATGTGCTTAAACCCGAGCAAGATTTTAATGTAAAAATCTCCGAGGAAAATGGCAAAGCAATGACCTATACTCTTGCTATTGTTGATGAAGGATTGCTGGATATTACAAATTTCAAAACCCCTGACCCTTGGAGGCGATTTTATGCCAGAGAGGCTTTAGGAGTTAGAACCTGGGATATGTATAATGATGTAATTGGCGCCTACGGTGCTCGATTAGAGAAAGCATTCTCCATTGGTGGTGGCGGTAGTGAGCCTGACCCATCTAAAAACAAAGCAAATCGTTTTAAACCAGTAGTAATATTTGCTGGTCCATTTACCATTGGCGAGGGAAAAACCAAGAACCACAAATTTACTATGCCAAATTATATTGGCTCAGTAAGAGTAATGGTTATTGCAGGAGATCAAGGTCCTTACGGCAATGCTGAAAAAGCTGTTCCAGTGAAAAAAGGATTGATGCTTTTGGCAACTTTACCAAGAGTGCTTGGCCCTCAGGAGGAGGTTATATTGCCTGTTACTATTTTTGCCATGAGCAAAAAAGTGAAGAATGTGAAGATAAATCTTAAGACCAATAATAAATTACAAATAATTGGTGGTGCTGAAAAAACAACTCAGTTTACAAAGGAAGGCGATAAAATTGTTTATTTCCGATTGAAAGTAAATAAAGATCTTGGTATAGCTACAGCTCATATTACAGCTACTAGTGGTAATTTAAAAGCGCATTATGATATTGAACTTGATGTGCGAACTCCAAATTCACCAATAACTAAAATCAGGGATAGCTTGCTAACTATAGGAACAAAATGGTCGGCAATTATTAGCCCCATTGGGCTTAAGAGCACCAATTCTGCTGTACTTGAAATTAGTGGAATTCCTTCCATGGGTTTGGATTGGCGATTAGAGCAATTATTAGGATATCCTCATGGTTGTATTGAGCAAACTACTTCCAAAATATTTCCTCAGCTATTCCTTAGTGATTTAACAAAGCTAAGCGATTCGGAGCAGGAGACCTTAGAGCAGAATGTAATGATTGGATTGAATTCGCTAAGAGGATTTCAGCTAGTAAATGGTGGTTTTGCTTATTGGCCAGGCAGAGATTATGCTAACGAATGGGGATCAAGTTATGCCGGTCATATGCTTCTTATGGCTGAGAAAAAAGGATATCAACTGCCTTCTAGAATGAAATCGCAGTGGATTAATTTCCAAAAGTCGATGGCAAACTCATGGTCGGATATGATGCTATATGGCAATCAGCTAAATCAAGCATACCGACTTTATACTTTGGCACTTGCCGGGAAGCCCGAATTAGGAGCCATGAATAGATTTAGCCAACTTAGTAATTTGAATGAGCGCAGTAGGCTAATGCTAGCACTAGCTTATGCCGAAATGGGACAACTTTCGATGGCTAAAAATACTTTGAATGATATAGCTCCACAGCAATCAAATGTTAATAGAAGATACCTAAGAGATTATACTTTTGGGTCATCATTACGAGATAATTCTATTCGCTTACTTCTGCTTACAAAGCTTAACGAAAAGGAAAAAGCCTTTGGTTTAGTGCTGCTTATTTCCAAAGAATTGGAATCTCAACAATGGCTAAGCACTCAAAGTATTGCCTATAGTCTAATGGCGGTTAGCCAGTATTATCAAGGGCAAAAGCCTGAAAGTATTAAGTTTAGCCTTAAATGGCAAGGCGAGGAAAAGTCTTATGATAGTAGGAATTTTATTTACCGTCAGAAATTAAGTGATAGTGAAAAGAAGAGGCAAGCAATAGAAATTACCAATAATAGTGGTGGTTCGCTTTATGCTCGTATTATTCTCAAAGGAATTCCTACTGAGGATAATGAGGAGAATATTACCAGTAATCTAACAATGAATGTATCATATGTAGATATGGATAATAAGCCCCTTGATCCTAATAAAATAGAGCAAGGAACCGATTTTAAAGCAATTGTAACTATTCGTAATCCAGGAATTTTTGGTAATTATCATAATCTGGCGCTATCGCAGATTTTCCCATCAGGTTGGGAGATAATAAATACTCGACTGCTGGGCATGGAAGACGAAAGTAGCCCTGCTAATTATGTTGATATTAGAGACGATCGTGTATATACTTATTTCCATATTGCAAAATACAATAGTATAAAATATGTAGTGCTATTAAATGCAGCTTATGAGGGTAAATTCTATAAGCCATCGGTTAACTGTAGTGCAATGTATGATAATACAATAATTGCGGTGGAGAAGGGTAATTGGGTAGAAGTTATAAGACCATAATTTCATTAAAGAAAGCCATAAAAATACCTCGTATGGTACTGACCCTGAAAGGGTCAAACAAGAATAGCCATGGGTGAAACCCATGGTTATTCATATTAGCTTATGAGGTTTTGGCGATATTTTTGCTTTTTTTAGCAAAAATAATGACAAAATGTAAATTATTAATCTACAATTAAGGAGTTTATATAGATATTTAATAAGCAGATTAGTTACAATAAAATCAAATAAATATTGAGCAAATATAAAATAACAAAAAGGC
>JAOZKO010000095.1:0-2861 GCA_029935325.1 Bacteroidales bacterium | reverse complement strand
ATTAGTTACAATAAAATCAAATAAATATTGAGCAAATATAAAATAACAAAAAGGCGGATAATAATTTTCACAAGCCTAATTCTGCTAATATTTTATTGGTTAGCATTACCAAGTGAGCTATTTGTGAAGCCCACCTCCACGGTAATACTTAGCAAGGAGGGAAAGCTTCTGGGTGCACGGATTGCTGATGATGGCCAATGGCGATTTCCTAAAGCTGATAGTATCCCCAATAAATTTATTCAATGTATTATTACCTTCGAAGATCAGTATTTTTATTACCACCCTGGAGTAAATATTGGTTCATTATTTAGAGCTGCTTACCAGGATGTAAAAGCTGGCAAAATTGTTAGCGGTGGTAGTACTTTGAGCATGCAAACAATTCGGATGTCAAAAGATAATCCTCCGAGGAATATATATCAAAAGATAAAGGAGATTATTCTAGCAACCCGATTGGAATTGAGATATAGCAAAGATGAAATACTTAATTTATATGCCTCTAATGCTCCCTTTGGTAGTAATGTGGTTGGAATAAATGCTGCTTCATGGAGGTTTTTTGGTAGAGATGCAAATGATTTATCTTGGGCCGAGACTGCTACATTAGCAGTTTTACCAAATGCACCCTCACTGATTTATCCTGGTAAAAATTCTGAGAAATTGCGAGCAAAACGCAATCGATTGTTAAAAAGAATAATGGAAAAAGGAATAATAGACTCTCTTACATATTCACTTTCTATTTTGGAATCTTTACCACAAAAGGTAAAGCCGCTACCTAGCATTGCGCCCCATCTTTTGGAACGAATAAATAAAGAAAATAAAGGTCAGAAACTCACGACCACTATACAGTACGATTTACAGCGCAAATCAAAACAAATACTAAAGCAGTATTCAAAAGACTTACGTGCAAATAAAATTTACAATGCAGCAATACTAATAGTAGATGTTGAGAGTGGAGAAGTACTAAGTTATATTGGCAATACTGAGCCTCATAGCTCAATAAATAAATATGGCAATTATGTTGATATCATCCATTCTAGGCGAAGTTCGGGGAGTATATTAAAGCCATTATTATATGCATTTATGCTGCAAGAGGGGAAGATACTTCCTAGAACAATGATTACGGATGTACCTACCGAAATTGGTGGTTACCAGCCAAAGAACTTTGATCGGCAATTTGATGGTGTAGTGCCAGCGAATGAGGCCTTGCAGCGCTCACTAAATATCCCAGCGGTAAGAATGCTGCAGCAATATGGCTATCCTCGCTTTCATCATCGGCTTAAGGAAGTGGGATTTACTACCATCAATCGGCCAGCTGATAATTATGGCTTAAGTTTGATATTGGGAGGTGCAGAGGTTAACTTATGGGATTTGGCAAAGGTATATTCGAGTATGGCTAGAGTATTAAATAATTTCTACGAAAAGGAATATGATAAGTCCGATTGGCGAGCACCAAACTATATAGCGCAGGAACCACCAAAGGAGGAAAAGGGAAAAATCCTTGATGCCACATCCATTTGGTTTGCCTTTGAAGCATTAAAACATTTGAACCGCCCACAGAATGAGCAAGGCTGGAATTTGTTTTCATCTACCAAATCCATAGCATGGAAAACAGGAACTAGCCATGGATTTCGTGATGCTTGGGCTATAGGTGTTGATTCAAAATACCTTGTGGCTGTGTGGATTGGCAATGCTGATGGCGAGGGCAGACCAGGAATGACAGGCTTGGGAGCTGCAGCTCCACTAATGTTTAAAATATATGATCAGCTTCCTGAGTCATCATGGTTTCATATGCCTGATCCGGAAATGATACAGATAGAGGTATGTGCCAAGAGTGGTTTTCGTGCAAATACTAATTGCATTGAAATAGTGGAAGAGCTTGCACCAAAAAATGGAAGTGATAGTCCAAAATGTCCCTACCATAAATTAGTGCACTTAGATTCACAAGGTGCAAATCAGGTAAATAGCAATTGCGAGTCGGTGAGTAGAATGATTCATAAAAAAATGTTTGTATTGCCTCCTGCTAAAGCATGGTATTATTCTCAGCGTCACCCAGAATATATGGCCCCACCCCCATTCCGCCCTGATTGCGAAACAAAGAGTGAAAACTCTATAGAGATGATTTACCCTAAGTCTGGCGCCAGAGTTTTTATTCCTCTAGAGCATAGTGGAGAAAGAGGAGCAGTGGTTTTTGAGGCTGCTCATAAGCAAGCTAATATTAAAATATTTTGGCACCTCGATAATAAATATCTAGGGACTACTAACGATTTTCATCAAATAGCTGTTGATGCCCCTCCTGGTAAGCATAAACTAAGTTTGGTTGATGAAAACGGACAAAGTATTTCGGTTTGGTTTACTGTTGTTGATGGAGGATAGCTATCGGAATCGCAAGCCTCGAACTTGACGTTTTCTGACTAAGCATTGTAAAAGGGTGAGTTTTATTGCTGACACTATCTATAAACTACCTACACGAAAACTCCTTCTTTCTGAGTCTTTGATATGAAAGCACCAAAGACAGCCCGCCTGTATGACATAGTTGGGTAGGACTTTTGACCACGTGCCACCTAAAGCTTTAGCTGTTCCGCAAGTTACAGAAACCAAGGTTCCGATATCTATTGGAATTACATTTGTAGGCATTACAGGATTTAGAGTGGTGATTTTTTACTAACCATATAAATATTAAAAAATAAAAGCTAATTAATCATTTAATGATAAGGACCAAGTTTTTTTAAGATATTGATTATTTGGTGTTTCTACAGAATCCGCTAAAGGCGGATAACAATAATAGCCATAAGCAAAGCTTATGGTATTAATAAATAAATAATTAGGAACTCTGAAGGAGTTCAATATAAAAACATCACCAAAAA
>JAOZKO010000382.1 GCA_029935325.1 Bacteroidales bacterium | reverse complement strand
TCTCTTGTAATTAATTTAGATATTTCACTAATTCTATGACTACTAAGTATCATTAGTGAATCCTTATTAAAATTCTTAAGAATATCAAAGAAAACTATTCTTGCCTCAGGATCAAGATTTGCAGATGGTTCATCTAGGAGTAGTATTTTAGGATTACGCCCCAAAGCAAAAGCAATTAATAATTTTTGCTTCATTCCCCCTGATAGTTTATAAAATGGTTTATTAAGATGATGATTAATATCTAAACCGAGTTTATTAACTATATCAATAAATACATCTTGTGAAGTATCTGTAAGTTGTGAAAAGAAATTAAGCATTTCTTTTATTGTCATCTTCAATGGAGGTGGAATTTGAGGCACAAAGCCAATCTCTTTCATAATATCTTCGTGCTGTAAACGAGGGTCCCCTCCCATTACTAATAAATCACCACCATATACATACTGACCTAATATACAGCGTATTAAAGTGGTTTTCCCAGCTCCATTTGATCCGCTCAAACTAATTCGTTCTCCTTTCAGAAAGTCGGCAGATAAATTATCTATTACAATCTGTTTTTTAAATGTTTTTGATAATGCTTTTGCACTAATAAACACTGTTTCTTCTGTATTTATCATAAATTATTATAATATTTTATCAATTCCTTTAACAGTAAACGAAAGCGCATCACCACTACAAATATCTACACAAAGTCCACATCTTGTACAATCTGAACCAGTATAATGAATCTCCTGAGTTGCCTTACCTTTCTCAACAAACCACAGTGCGTGAGGCACAAGACATACATCTTGACAATCGCGACAATAAGCACATTTATCAAATTCAAATTTAATATCCAATAGAGCGGCTTTACCAGTGATAGCCCATGTAGCACCTATAGGACAAGCATAACGACACCAAAATCTTTTACTGTAGGTAATCTCAAATAATAAAAGCAAAAATACCCAAAGCAGTGCAATGCTAGGACCATAAATTAGCGACCTAGATATTATTCCAACAGGGTTAATATCCTCAAAAACTATATTTTTAGTTACTAAAGCAATTATTAGAAAACCTATCCAGAAAACATAATGTAAATAGATACTGTACGTATGCTCTTTAATTTTTTTCTTTTTTACAAAATAATCATGAAGTTTTTCTCCAAATTCAGCCAAAAGATGATAAGGGCAAACCCACGAACAGTAACTTCTACCTCCCAAAATACTGAGAAGAATAATTGTAAAGAAACCTATCCAAAAATTCATAGTTAATGCCCAGAAATAGCCATCGAAAAGTGAAATAATCATTACTTGCAAAGCATTATAGCTATCCATTAGGTAAAAGCCAAAAGCTCTTGATCCACTCAATGAACCTTCTAATACAGAAAGGCCAAAGAGATATGAAACCATAAATAACAGATTTACAGACACTAACACTCCCCAGCGGATATTTCTCCACTTATTAGTTTTTGGCTTTGCTTCGTGCCACTCCTTATATTTCATACCAGCTATAGTATGAGGCATTTCTTCTATCGCCTTTACTTTTAAAGGAGGTTTTTTCTTTGAACTATTAAACATGGCTTTCCTCCTTAATTGGTTCAATAATAATACTTTCTTTCTTTGTAGGGCAAACCATTACACAAACTCCACAGCCTGTACAACCATCAAGAACTTGTGGAATAATCATCCCAGTTTTGTTGTCATTTGCCATAATAATAGCAGTTTCTCCTATTGGACATTCTGTAACGCAAAGGTCACAAATTTCTCTATCAAAAGTTTTATCACTTAAAGGAGATGGTTTTCCGGAATTAGAATCCGGCGAACGATATATACCTTCAAAATTTGCTGCTCTAGGATTTCCTTTAAATCCTTTTCCTTGATGAGCTAAGCAAGATTCTTCATTTACTTTTGCAATGCCCATCTTTACAATAGATTTCATTGCAACAATTTGAACAGAGAAAGGATTAAAACCTGGTTTAGTAGCATCATGAGTTTTTGAATACTCTTTCAAAGCTTCGCCACCTGCAAGTTCAAATGGATTAAAATCAAGAACTGCTGTTGGGCAAGTTTCTACACATTGCAATGAGTCGCATGAAAAATCGCAAGCTTGTTCTCTAACATCAATATATGGTGTACCATAATCTAAACCTTCATCCAGATCAGCAAGCTTAATAGCCTCAACAGGGCAAATTTGAACACATAACCCACATTTAATACAAGCATAAACAAATGTTTCTTCATCTATTGCCCCTGGAGGACGTAGGAATCTTGGTTGGCGAGTAAACTGTGGGCCAGCAACCTTATTATAATAGCTAACTCCCCCTCCCAAGAGAGTTAATCCTGCTATTGCAATACTAGCAGATTTAATGAATTCACGTCTGCTGTTATCTTTGTTTTGTGCCATAATTAATTATTAAAAGGTTAAACAAAAGCTATTAAACTAATTCTTTTCTTCAAGAATATAAATTGGTGCTTCATCTCTTAAAATAAATTTTGGTTCAGAGAAAGGAGCTAGTCTTTCTAAAAAATCAAATATAACTAAAAGAGGTGAACCATAAAAGAATCTTACATCATCATTATAGTCCCATAAATGTTCCACATAGTTATACAGATCAAATGGAGTATCACCCACATTATCGTTATCCTGATCAAAGCCCTGATAATCATCAAAATAATTACCATTCCAGTAATTACCCGAAGCAGTAATTCCCTCTGCTATAACATTGGATAAGTTATCGTGAAAATTATTATTTGTAATATCATTTCCCAACTGATTGGTATGAAAAAACATTCC
>JAOZKO010000094.1 GCA_029935325.1 Bacteroidales bacterium | reverse complement strand
AACAGGCAATTTGCATAAAAAGAGTTATTTTGAGGGAGATTTTTATTTTTTGAAAACCAGTGATGCCATAGTATCAGTTGATTGAAAAAAATGAAAATATGTCCAAAAGAAACTTTTTTGGTTTTGTTTGTTTTTAGATTGAACTCAAAGTATATATTACTTACTTTTGGTTCTCGAAAGAGAAGATATCTAATAATAAAATATGGTCCGTAATAAGAGACCGTGCCCTCGGAAAAGCAGTTTTATACACAAGCATAGTAATCTGATATTTACGAAATCAAATATGCAATTCTATTATAATACGGACATTTGGAAACTGAAGAGGGAATGGATCTGGTCTCAAAGTTTAACGGTTAATAGATGATGGCTTAACCCCAATAAGAGATTAGGGCTTTGATGTTACAAATGAAATTGATATACCAGAATCATGAAATTAATTCTAAGAATACTACTTATAGCTATTGACATTATATTTCTTATTGCATATAAATTCATGTGCTTAATATATACCAATCCATTGAACAAAGAATTCAAATTTTGCTATAGTACATCTTTTGGTCTTAGTGAGAATAAGGTTGTTTACTGGTCTAAAGTTTTGGTTTTTGTATTATTTGCAATTGCTTTGATTTTTGAAACAAAAATTGATTCCATAAATAATAAGATTAGTAAAACCCTTATAATCGTTGTATCAGTTGCTGTTTTTTTTATATTTATAGATACTTTACTATACGAGTACTTTAATCAATTTTTATTAGTTTCATCATTTATTTTTTTGGTAGTGCTAATGATTTATCAATTATTTAAATTAAAGAGGAAGATATAACTCCAGTTGCAGCACTGTAGCGTTACAGCGCACAAATGAATAACATACAAAGTGCACTAATATTAGTGCACTAATACACCAAAAGGGACTCGAACCAGTCTGTTTTCAAATATAAAAATATAATAAGCTAATTAGTAGAGTTATATAGATATGTGCTTTTCCGAGGGCATGGTCTCTTATAACGGACTTTTCTTGAAAACAGAATGTAGGCGACTACTAATACCAAATACGAATCAAATCTACATATCCGTGGAATACAATTCGTGTAATTTGTATAATTCGTGTAAATTCGTGGATTACTAAATTTTGCAATAAATTAACATCAAACACATTTTCATTTTTTGTAATTTTACCGATTGTAATCAATCTACATTAATATAGAAGCATGAAGATACTAATCACCGGAGGAGCTGGTTTTATTGGCTCACAGCTTAGTGAACGCCTATTGAACGAAGGCAATGAAGTAATTGTACTTGACAACTATTTTACAGGACAAAAGAGCAATGTACATCATTTAATGGATAATCATAATTTTGAGCTTGTACGCCATGATGTAACTATGCCATTTTATATTGAAGTAGATCAGATATATAATTTAGCTTGCCCTGCCTCTCCTATTCACTATCAGTATAATGGAATAAAGACAGTAAAAACTTCAGTAATGGGTGCTATTAATATGCTTGGTTTGGCTAAGCGGATTAATGCTCGAATTTTACAAGCTTCTACTAGCGAGGTGTATGGCGATCCAGATGTGCATCCACAAGTGGAAAGTTATTGGGGAAATGTTAACCCCATTGGTATTCGATCATGCTATGATGAAGGAAAAAGAGTAGCCGAAACATTGTTTTTCAATTACCATTGGCAAAACGATGTGGATATTAAAATAGTTAGGATATTCAATACTTATGGCCCAAATATGCATCCATACGACGGAAGAGTAGTTTCTAACTTTATTATGCAAGCATTGCAGGGAAATGATATTACTATTTATGGTGATGGGCTTCAAACAAGAAGCTTCCAGTATGTGGATGATCTATTGAATGGACTAACTAAAATGATGAATTCTAGAGATGGATTTACTGGCCCGGTGAATATGGGAAATCCTAATGAATTTACTATTAAAGAACTTGCTGAGCAAATAATACAACTTACAAACAGCAAGTCTAAACTTATATACAAAGATTTACCTCAGGATGATCCAATGCAAAGACAGCCGGATATAACTCTAGCTAAGAGCGAATTAAACTGGGAACCTAAGATAGAACTTAATGAGGGATTAAAAAAGACAATTAACTATTTTGACGAACTAATTAAAGGAGGGCGAATAGATGAATATTCTGGTAACAGGTAGCAAAGGACAATTGGGCAGTGAAATTCAACGCATTGCACCCCTATATCCAAATTACAATTTTGTGTTTACGGATGTGGAAGAATTAGATATAACAAAGAAGAAGGATCTTGAGAAATTCTTTGAGAAAAACAACTTTAATGTTCTAATAAATTGTGCCGCATTTACTGCCGTTGATAAATGCGAGACTGAGAAAGAAAGTGCTAGGAAGTTAAACGTATTGGCAGTAAAAAATTTGGCTGTTGTTTGTGCTAAAAATAATGTTGCCATTATTCATATTTCTACTGATTATGTTTTTGATGGAAAAAATCACTTGCCATATAAAGAAACTGATTTTACAAATCCTGACTCCTACTACGGTGAGACTAAACTTGATGGAGAAGAAATGCTTGAAGAATTTGCAAATACAGCAATAATAATGCGCACATCATGGCTATATTCATCTTTTGGTAATAATTTTGTTAAAACAATACTAAAATATTCCAAAGAGAGAGATGAACTAAAAGTAGTTTATGACCAAATAGGAACTCCAACTTATGCAGCAGATTTAGCTAAAATAATTACTGACAATGTTGATAAAATAGAATTCTTTACAGGAGTTCATTATTTTCATTATAGCAATGAAGGTGTTTGTAGCTGGTACGATTTTGCTAAGGAAATAGTTGATATTAAACAAATTGATTGCAAGATTACTGCTATTGAAACTTCAGAATATCCGCTTCCGGCACCACGTCCAGCATACAGCATTCTTAGCAAAGCAAAAATCAAAGACGAATTAAATATTGAGATTCCCCATTGGAAGGATAGCTTAAAAAAATGTCTCAAAGAATTATAAAACAAGAAATACACAAATATGGATCAGATTATTATCAATAGAGCTCAACAGTGGCTTGAAGGAAATTACGATACAGAAACAAAATTAAAAGTACAGGAACTATTGGATGCAAAATCTGATGAGCTGGTAGATTCATTTTATAAGGATTTAGAGTTTGGCACTGGAGGATTAAGAGGTATTATGGGCGTTGGCTCTAATAGAATGAATAAATATACTGTTGGCATGACCACCCAAGGTCTTGCTAATTACCTTATTAAAAAGTATCCTAATAATAATAATCTAAGTGTAGCCATAGCCTACGATTGCAGAAATAATAATACTTTTTTCGAAGGAATATCTGCTGATGTTTTATCAGCAAACGGAATTAAAGTTTATCGCTTTGATGCTTTACGTCCTACTCCTGAGCTATCTTATGCTGTACGTCATTATGGCTGTCAATCGGGCATAGTAATTACAGCTTCTCACAATCCAAAAGAGTATAATGGCTATAAAGTTTATGGAGAAGATGGCGCACAATTAATTTCACCAGATGATACTGATGTTATTGATGAAGTTCGTAAGATTCAATCTATAGATGATGTTAAATTCATAGGAAATACTTCACTAATAGTGGATATTGGATCTGAATTAGATGAATTATATACTGATGAGATAAAAAGAATCTCGCTTAATCCAGAATTAATTGAGAAGCATAAAGATATTAAGATAGTTTATACTCCAATACATGGCACTGGTGTTGAACTTGTGCCTATGGCTTTGAAGAAGTTTGGATTTCAGAATATTATAAATATTCCCGAGCAGGATATTATTGATGGAAATTTCCCAACAGTATTATCGCCAAACCCTGAGGAACCAGCAGCATTGGCAATGGCAATTGAAAAAGCTAAAGCTGAAAATGCTGATTTGGTAATGGCTTCGGATCCTGATGCGGACCGCGTAGGTATTGCAGTGCGAAATAAGGAAAATGAGTTTACATTATTAAATGGAAACCAAACAGCAACATTACTATTTTACTATGTGCTAAACCAATGGAAAGAGACATGGAAACTTACTGGTAAAGAGTTTATTGTAAAAACGGTTGTCACTAGCGAGCTATTAATTGATATTGCTAATAGCATGGATATTGACAGCTACGATGTTCTTACTGGTTTCAAATATATTGCTCAGATTATTAGAGAGCAGGAAGGCAAAAAGCAGTTTATTTTAGGAGGTGAAGAAAGTTATGGCTATTTGATTGGTGACTTTGTAAGAGATAAAGATGCAGTAGCTAGTTGTTGTTTTATTGCCGAGACTTATGCTTGGGCTGTTGAGCAAGGCAAAAGCATGGAAGACCTACTAGCCGATATTTATATGGAATTTGGTTTTTATCTTGAGTCTTTGAAGTCTGTAGTAAGAAAAGGAAAAGCTGGTGCTGATGAGATTAAACAAATGATGGATAATTACAGATTAAATCCACCAAAAAGTATTAATGGATCAAAAGTAGTTTGCGTAAAAGATTACCAACTACAGCAAAGCAAAAATATATCTACTGGTGATACTGAAGTTATTGAACTACCTAAATCGAATGTAATTCAATTATTTACAGAGGATGGCAGTAAAATAACAATGCGACCATCAGGTACAGAGCCAAAGATTAAATTCTATTTTGGAGTAAAAGGTGAGCTAAATAAAGCTGAAGATTATTTCAAAGTAAAGGATAGCCTTTCTATGAAGATAGAGGGTATTATTAAGGATTTAGGATTATAAATGAGTCCAGTCTAAAAACTATTTTTACTTGAAGGGACTTCTAATATTTCATCCTAGAAGTTTGTATTCAACTAAACAATAGTAGGGCAGAGTTCCTGGTAGATTTTATAGTTGAGGCTATCAAAGCAAACAAATACAACATCTAAAGAATCATCAACTTCATTAAAAAACTTAACAACTGTTTCTAAAGCAATGTGAGCTGCTTCTATTTTAGGAAATCCATATACTCCTGTTGATATATTAGGGAACGAAATAGTTTTACATCCATTTTCCTTAGCTAGTAGAAGTGCATTCCAATAGCATTGTGCCAATAATTTATTTTCATTATTCTTACCACCTTTCCATACAGGACCAGGAGTATGTATAACAAATTTTGCTGGTAGATTATAAGCTTTTGTAATTCGAGCCTCCCCAGTTGGGCATCCATTAAGGGTTTTACATTCTTTCAATAACTCTGGACCAGCTGCAGCATGGATAGCACCATCTACTCCTCCTCCTCCTAATAAACTTTGGTTACCTGCGTTAACTATAACATCTACAGTTATATCTACTATATTACCTTTTATTGACTTTTTCATTATAAAATGACAAGATATTTAAAAAATGATTAATTACTGCTTGTTTTCCCAAAAAAATTAAGAGCTCAAAGATATACAAAATCTATAGTGGAATTTAAGGGTGTAGCATTAAATAATTATAAATTTATTTTTTCGCCAATTTGATATCAATCTTTTACAACCTTAACATCAAGAGCATCTCTAAGACCATTACCAACAATCATAAATGCAAGAACCATTAGCATTATTGCAATTCCAGGTAATATTGCTAAATAGGCATAGTCGAGAATAATATATCCGTAATGCTCCTTTATCATAATTCCCCATGATGGTGTTGGTGGCTGCACTCCTATTCCTAAAAAGCTTAGACCAGCTTCAATAAGAATCGCTGCAGCAAAGTTTGCTGCGGAAATCACTATCAAAGGACTCATTACATTAGGTAGGATATGTTTAAAGATAATTCTAAAAGATGAATATCCTAATGCTGTTCCTGCTTCTACATATTCCTTTTGCCTAATACTCATCACTTGACCTCTTACCACACGAGCAACCTCAACCCACATGGTAAGTCCAACTGCTATAAATACTTGCCAATATCCTTTTCCAAGTGCCATTGTAATTGCAATTACTAGAAGCAAGGTTGGGATTGACCATATAACATTAATAAACCAAACAATAATATTATCAACCCAACCACCAAAATATGCAGCAATAGAACCTAAGGAAATCCCTACCAATAATGATATTAGAACAGCAATAAAACCTACTGATAAGCTCACCCTTGTTCCAATAACCAACTGGCTTAAAAGATCTCTACCAAAAATATCAGTTCCAAAGATATAATGCTTTTCATAAATATTATTCTTTGCTTCAACAACTAGATTTTCATAAGAAATATTTATTATTTCACCATTCATCATCTCTATATCATAAGCCTTATTATCCTGATTATCTACTACAGTATAAGACTTAAGTGCAAATACGATATCCGTTAAATGAAAACTGCTTATTAGTCCATTATTGGGATTTAGACCAGTATATTCTTCCACATTAATACTATCACCAGATATTGTATAATTGTAAATAGAAATTTCCTCATAAGCTTTTACTTGTCCAAACAGCATCCTATGGAAAAAGCCATATTGAGTGATTTGACGATTCAGCTCCCTTTTCAGCATCTTGACTTCAAAGCCGGGTTTCTTTGTGCCTAATTCTATCGCTTGATCATTTGCAAATGGGGTTTTATCGGGAATAATAATATAACCAAGAATTGCCACAATCACAGAAAAAACAATAAACATAAATGCAGTCATTGCTAATTTATTCCTCTTGAACCTAGCAACAGCAAGTCCTGAAAGAGAACCTGAAGGTATATATTTTGTTCTTTTAAAAAATCGCATTCGTTTGTTCTTTGTTTAACTTCTACTTAGTGCTTCCCAGCCCAATAGTGAAGGCTTCGCTCATTTGTTCAGCAGACATAGCGAAGGCTTCACGCGCCATGCAAAACCTCTCAACCTCTCAACTTCTCAACTTCTCAACTCCTACCAACAAGCACTTCAGCAGCTTTCTTTATCATCCTATAAACTTCCTTAAAGCCTTCATCTCCTCCGTAATATGGATCTGGAACTGAGATATTCTTACCTGGCTCAATCATATTCATTAGCATTTCTACTTTTGCTATTTCTTCATCACTTTGTGCCTGATAAATAATATCAGCATAATTTTCTCTATCCATGGCAAAAATCAAATCATACTCCTGAAAATGAGTAGGAATAAATTTCTGTGCTCTTTCATCTGAAATATCTATTCCATGCTTGCGTAATTCGGCTTGAGCACGATTATCTGCCCCTTCTCCAACATGATATGCTGCAGTACCAGCAGAATCAATCTGTATATCAATACCATTATCTGCAAACTCCTTACGAACAATCCCTTCTGCCATTGGAGACCTGCAAATATTTCCTAAGCAAACCATTAAAATCTTCTTCATCGATATAGTTTTGATTGATTCACAAAAGTAGGAAAAAGAAACTTACAATATTGTGATTAATTATGCACTTTGATATTAAAACCTTTTCTCATTAATAATACTCCGTTAATGTTTTATATAAATCATACAGTCAGGCGATTACGGCTTTATGCAATAATGTATAATATTCACAAAATCAACCCTTTGCGCCTTGGCGTCTTTGCGAGAAACATAAACTCAACGAAGTATTAATTAATAGAGTGTAAATAAAGTCATAAATGTGGTTTCTCTATAGAAAAAGCACACTTAGCTAAATGAAAACGCTAACACACTAGTTCTACATTGTATTGCTTAATTCTATTTATAATTTTGGACATTAGAAATCAGTTCCTAACCATAATCAAATAGTATTATTATGAAAAATAAGAAAAACATCAAGTATTACTCACTTTTGTTAATCTCAATTATTATTATCAGTTGCTCCAATAATCCTTCACAGAGCACTATTATTAGCAATGAAGACACTAACTCTATTTTACTGACACCTAATGATTTGCCAACAGACACCTTTGTAGAAAGTAATTCCATAAAGATTGTTGCTAAAGAGGCTTTCAATAACCTTCAAATATTTATGCTCGCAGGAGAAAATAGTATAACAAACAAAAAATACATAAGCTTAACAAAAGCCCTTGAGCTTAAATACTCAAGGGTTGAAGAAACTGGAAGCGTAAACGAACTTTCGATTACTAATCATAGTGAGCATTATATTTTTATCCATGCAGGTGATATTGTTAAAGGTGGTCGTCAGGATCGTACAATAAGTTATGATGTTATAATCCCACCTTATGCTAAAAAAATTCCACTTACTAGCTTCTGTGTAGAGTCTGCTCGATGGCAAAAAAGAGGTAATGAATCCGTTAGTGAGTTTTCGGCGAATGACAATATATTATCATCTAGGAAGCTAAAGGTGGCATCAAAAGCTCAAGGAAATCAAAGCGAAGTATGGAAAGAAGTCTCAGAGCAACAAAGCAAATTAAACTCTAATGTAAGTTATTTTGCAGACAAAAATATTGATGTAACTTCAAATAGTTCAGGCTCTAGTCTCCAATTAAGTCTGGAAAATGTGGACCTAGATAGCATAAAGAATAGCTATAGAATTCATTTTGAATATTTGATTAATGAATTCCCAGAGTCAACAGGCTTTGCTTATGCTATAAATGGTGAAGTTTATGGAATTGAATTATACAATAGTAAGGACTTGTTTATAGACCTTTGGGGAAAACTTCTAAATGCTTGTATTGTTGAATCAATTAGTGAAAGAAATGACTCAACCTATACTTCAGCATATAATAAAGATGTTTTTGAAATATTGACGAACTTAATGCAAGCTAAGCAAACGAAGAAAAACATCAACTCCGAAACAAGCCTTGTTACTAGTACTACAAAAGAAGCTATGCTCTTTACTACCATCGATAGAGAGTTAAATAATTGGGTACATAAGAATTATATTGCAATTGATTCTTCTATGAATAATGAAGTTAATAAAACTAGAAATATTGAGGTTCAAGATATAGAGTTGAATTCTTATTAGAGTTTGCTAAATCTGAATAATATTGAGGTTTTGGCGCATATTTTTGCAAAAGCAAAAATTGTGTCAAAACCGTATTTTTATTATCTATAGTTGTTACTACTCAGCAGTAATATAATGCTAAAGATAAAAACGTTGCCACAGATTCACAGATTAAAGAAAATAATTAACAATGATTTTCACAGAAAAACAAACGTAGTTTGTTTACATCTGTGTAAATTAATACATCAAAGAACAGTTTTATCTGTGAATCTGTGGCATATATAAGCATATAGATGCTG
>JAOZKO010000381.1 GCA_029935325.1 Bacteroidales bacterium | reverse complement strand
AGTTAAGTTAGTAAAAGGCTTACAGCATTTTGATTATATCCTAATAATGGATGGCGAATTGGATGATGAGTATATTAATAATTTGACCAAAAGAATAAAATCAGTTTCTGGTGTTATGATATCAACAATTGTGAATGAGGAGCATCTAAATAAAGTTCCGAACCTACGTTATGATTTCGATATGCATTTGGAAAAAGCATTAAAACTATTATAATATGTATTTGGTAAAATCACCATATATATTAAGCCAGCTTTCCAAGAAAATGATTCAATGGAAAGTAGAAACTACTGATAAAGTCATATACTTAAGCTTTGATGATGGACCAATTCCGGAGGTTACGCCAATGGTGTTGAGCTTGCTAAAAGAATATAATGCTAAGGCTACTTTCTTTATGGTAGGAGAAAATGTAATGAAGTACCCTGAGCTTTATAAGCAGGTAATTAATGAAGGACATGCCGTTGGTAATCATACTTTCAATCACCTGAAAGGATTCTTTAATAATGATTATACATATTATAGAAACATAATTAAAGCATCGGAATTTATAAGCGGGAAATTATTTCGACCACCCCACGGACAAATAAAACCCCGACAGGTCAAATCTATTGGCAAGCATTATAAGATTGTAATGTGGTCGGTATTAAGCGGAGACTACGATCCAAAAACAAGCCCAGAGCAATGCCGAGATAATATTATTAAGAATACCCAAAGTGGTTCAATTATTGTTATGCATGACAGCCTTAAAGCAAAAAGTAATATGCTATTTGCTTTAGAAGAAAGCCTAAAACATTTTAGCAGACTAGGTTATAGATTCGATAGTTTAAAGCATCTTACATGATTAATACTTATAGTGCGGCCATTAATTATTTGAAAACAAAAGGATTTTTCTTCCTTTTGTGTTTTCTTCTTCCTATATCATTATTCTCTCAAATTAAAATTACGGAGCAAGACAGCCTTACTGCACATTATAGATTTGTAGTAGCTGCCAGTAAAGGAAATGTGCAGGAAATAAAAGATTATATAAATATTGATATAAACATCAATTATCGTGATGCAAATGGGGCTACAGCACTTTTCTATGCCGTAGATGGCGGATATCTAGAGATTATTAAAATATTGCTATACAATGGAGCAGACCCAAATATTTCCACCTATGATGGATATACTCCTTTAATGAATGCATCTGCTTTGGGCGATTTTGAATCAGCACAATTACTATTGTATAATGCCAAGACTAAGCTAAATCTTTATAATGTAAATAATATTACAGCTTTGCATTATGCCTCTTATTATGGTAATTTTTATATAGTTGATATGCTTTTATATTATGGTGCAAATACAAGTATATCAGCAATGTATTATAGCTCACCTCTTTTATTAGCCTCATATAATGGCGATACTGCTATTTCTGGTTTATTGATTAGAGCTGGTAATTCTGTTTTAAAAGAGAACAGAAGGTTTAATTCTCCACTCAGAGTAGCTATTCAAGAGTTTGATACGCTTCTTCTTGATTTGTATTTGAATAATATCAATTCAGAGGAAATCAATAATAAGAAATTCTATAAAATAAGTAGATTCATTATTGGAATTGAAAATAATGATGCATTGGAAAAATGGCTAAAGACGTATCCTCTAGATAGTTTAAAAGTAGATAATAGAACTGCGCTATTAAATTATGCCCAAGCAATAGAAAATCCAGCATTGATTAGTACGCTAAATAATGCTGGTATTAAGCCTGATTGGAAACCAATTATTTCATCATTTCAAATGAAATTTTCTACATCCTTCAATTCACAAGATTATACCTCCTATTTGGGAGTTGGAATTGGGGAATCAAAGTATAGGTTATCACTTTCTGCTCGGTATGGAACAAGGTTTAAGTATATTGTAATTACTGAAAAGGTGGATGAAAATACTTTTTATCAATATTGGGAGCGCAGACATATTATTGCTTTGAATTTGAGAAAAAGCTTTGCCTTTAACAGAGATGGTGCTAATATAGTTAAGCCTTATGTTAGTCTTGATTTTCAGTATCATTTTGGAGATTATCGCGGTATGAGTAGTAAAATTTCAAATCATTTTCACCTTTTGCCAGAAATAGGAATTTCCTATGAAAAGAATAGTCTATTGATAGATTTTGGATATCAATATGCAAACTTTGATATATACAATATTTCACCACATAGAATAAACCTAGGAGTTGGTTTTAAGATACCATTTTATCATAAAGCATATAAACAATATATACTATGGATGTAAGTAGAAAAACATGGATCGGCTTAGGCGCCACATTGCTTTTTGTTGTTTTGAGTTTTAGCAACTGCACCAAAGTTGAGGATATCCCTGACTGTGATATATACAATTATGCAGATTGCAATACTCTTGAACCAATTGATGCTGAGATGAAAATTAATTTTACAATCAGCAAAGATATAAGATGGGTGGCTTTCGAAATATATAAAGGAACCGTGGATGAGGGTGAAATAATTGTTTATGATACCACTTGGGACTCTGAAATATCCTATATTATGCCAATACCGGAATACTATTCCGTAAGAGCGAAATACCAAAATGGGAGCACAATTACCTATACAATTGATGGGGCTAAACTCGACAAAAATGAAGTCCAAAAGTGTGATTCTATTTGTTGGGAGGTTAGTGAGGTGACTTTGGATTTACGGGTTTATTAATATATAATGGATAAACGATCTATTGTTTTGAGTTTTTAAGTCTTGCTCTAGAATTCTGTATATCACTGACCCTGAAAGGGTCAAGCGTGAATAACCATGGATGAAATCCATG
>JAOZKO010000093.1 GCA_029935325.1 Bacteroidales bacterium | reverse complement strand
TCGCAAAGACGCCAAGGCGCAAAGGATTGATATTGTGATTATTATACATTGTTGCAAAAGACCGTAATCGCCTGATTGTGTGATTTATATAAAACATTAACGGAGTACTGCATTAAAAACTAGATAGATAAGGCTATTCATTAATTTGGATGGCCTTTTTTTTATCAAAATTTTGTGAAATAAAACTCAAAAAATTCATATTAATTACCATGCCTAATATTATATCTTTGCAGCATGATAATTCATTTATTCAAAGCATTAGGAATTTTACATTAAGTTTATGAAGAAAGTCCTAAGGTCTATTCAAACATTATTTCCTTTTTTGCACGATAGTCGCTTTTATATGAAGTTTATAGTGATGAAAACCACTAAAACCCCTCATGAAAATGACTTCAATGCTGTAAAACTTTTTAATCCATTATCAGATCAGGTTTTTATAGATATTGGCTCTAATCGTGGAGAAGCAATTCTTTCGATGTTACTAATGTCGAAATATAAAAACAAAATTATAGGATTTGAACCTAATCCAATAGTCTTCGAAAAACTTAAAAATTATTTTTCAGGGAATGATAGAGTCCTTGTTCATAATTTAGGATTAGCTAATGAAACTGTGAAACGTGATTTGTATATTCCATTTTATAGAAAATGGATGTTTGATGGATTAGCTTCGTTTAAGTTTGATGCTGCTAACGATTGGCTAAAAACTAGACTTTGGGCTTATAAAGATAGTAAACTCAATATTAAAAAGCTAGAATGTGAAATTAGCAAACTTGATGAATTCAAATTACAGCCATACTTTATTAAGATTGATGTGCAGGGCTATGAATTGGAAGTTTTGAAAGGGAGCATCAGTACAATTAAGGCAAACCTTCCAATATTTTTGATTGAATCTGTTGATGCAGAATCAATGGAATTTCTAAAGCAATTTGGCTATGATTTTTATTATTATTCTAATGGCAAATTTGAGCTTGGCAATGGAAGTCTTAATACATTTTGCATAACAAATGATAAGCTTGATTCGCTGATTTTACATTAAAATGATTACTAATAATAAAAGGAAAATCCATCTATAATATAAATCACCAAAAAAAACATAATGCATAAGCAACCATTTGTATATTTGGCTTATCTTTTATTTCATATAATTAATCTTTATTAAAATGAATTTTATAAAATACTTCACTATATTTGCCTTGTCATTAATCTTGAATATCAGTCTATTAGCACAAGATATAATAATTGGACAAGCTGAAAACTCTGAGTCTGTTTCTTCCATTGATAAGCAAGGTTTTACTGTTGAATTGAAGCTTAATACGCTAAATTTTAACAAAGTAAAAACCGAAAATAGTGATTTTTACTCCCTAGACATTAATGGATTTGGCAAAAGCCTTGATTATGGGAACCCACAATTACCTGTTTACAAAAGGTTGATGGAGCTACCCGAAGGAGCCACATATAAAGTGGTAATAAAAAAGCAAAAGAGTAGAATAATTCAACTTTCTGACTATGGAATCAATGATTATCTTTTACCAGCTCAGTTGCCGATTCCTAAAATTGAAAACCCAGATATCAATTTCAAATTTAATAAATCAACCTATAATAATAGTACAACCTATAAAAATGATTTAGTAAAAATTGTTTCTTTAGGAAAAATGAGAGCTACATCTATTGCTCGGCTAGAGATTAGTCCAATAAGCTATAATCCTGTAGATAATACCATTGAAATAGTTGAGGAATTGGAAATAGAAGTTCAAATTGCTAATTATAATTCGCAACAACTAATGGAGGATAAGCAAAGATTTTATTCACCATACTTTCAGACCTTAAACAATAGGCTAATAAATGGTGAAGCTTATGCTGTTGCAATTGCTAGCACTGCAAATAAATATCCACTGAAATATGTAATTGTTTCTGACTCTATGTTTAAGCAAGCACTTCAGCCATTTGTTAGATGGAAAGAAAAGAAGGGATTTAAAGTTATTGAGGCCTATACTCAAGATACAGCAGTGGGAAATAGCTTGCAATCCATAAAAACTTATTTGCAAACATTATATACAAATGCTACAGCCAATGATCCTGCACCAGTCTATGTTCTTTTTGTGGGAGATATTGCACAAATGCCCGCATGGCCAGGGATTGCATTCACGGGTTTATTTACAGACTTATATTATTGTGAGTTTACCAATGACGAATTTCCAGAAATGATGTATGGTCGCTTTTCAGCAAATGACACATCAGAGCTAAACCCACAGATTAATAAAACAATTGAATACGAAACTTATAGTATGCCTGACCCTTCATTTTTAGGAAACTCCGTTTTGATAGCAGGTCACGATGCATCCCACGGTTCTACCTGGGGTGATGGTCAAATAAATTATGGTACATCTAATTATTTTAATACAAGCAATTCAACTAATTGCAAATCATATTTATATGTAAATGGTTCATATAATAAGGATGCAGAAATAAGACAGCAAATTGATTCAGGATGTAGTATTGCTAATTATACTGCTCATGGATCGTATATGGGCTGGGCTGATCCTAGTTTCAATACTACTCATGTGTCAAGTATGACCAATCAAGGAAAATATCCACTAATGATTGGAAATGCATGTATTACAAATCAGTTTAGTCAAAATGTATGTTTTGGAGAGGCTTTACTTAGAGCAAATAATAAAGGTGCGATTGGTTATATTGGAGCTAGTCATAATACCTATTGGGATGAGGATTATTATTGGGCGGTTGGATTAGGAACAATTAGTGCAAATCCAACATATAATAGTACTGGCTCAGGATTGTATGATAGAATGTTTCATTCGCATGGCGAGCCTTTTGCTGATTGGGCAATGAGCTCATCACAGTATATTACAGCAGGAAATCTTGCCGTAACCCAAAGTGGAAGTTCAATTCGCCTTTATTGGGAGTTATATCACGTGATGGGTGATCCATCATTAATGGCTTATCTTAAAATTCCAGACCCAATTACTGCTAGCTATGTGCCTTTTATTCAAACTGCTTGGACTAATTTTCAAGTGAATACTATTCCTTTTGCACAGGTAGCTTTATCGCAGAATAGTCAATTAATATCTAGTGCAATTGCTGACTCCAATGGTGTTGCAAATCTACAATTAGGCTCATTCAGCACACTAGGAATAATGGATATAGTTATTACAGCACAAAACCATGCTCCATATTTTAATACTGTTATTGGAGGAGCTGCCACAGGTCCTTATGTTATTAGTTCTGATTTAATAATTGATGATTCCCAAGAGAATAATAACGGCATTGCTGACTTTGGCGAAAATCTGAAATTAGATGTTGAATTTACCAACCTTACACAATTTATGGCAGGAATGACATCTGCTGTTTTACAGTCAAACGATACACAAATTGTTATAATAGATAGCCTTGCTAATATGGGCGCTATCTCCGCTTTCGACACTTTACTTTTCGATAGTATTTTCGAGATTAGCATTATAGCAAATGCAATAGATCAACATATAGTAAATCTAAATATCATCACTCATGACACAAGCGGTGCACAGTGGACAACACCTATATATATTCCATTATTTGCACCCAAAATTGAAATTATAAGTAGCGAAATTGATGATAGTGCAAACGGAAATAATAATGGACTGATTGAAGCAGGTGAAAACGTTGTAATTCGTGTTCTATTAAAAAATTCTGGTTCCCGAGATGCAATTAACCTTATTTGCAATTACACATCACATAATAATTTAGCTGTAGTAGCTAGTAATTTTACGGCCGATACTCTCCATCCTAATTCACAAGTTTGGGCTGAGTTTTCGGTTCAGTTTGATGCACAACTAAGTAATGGTAACTATATTCCGTTTACATTTGATTATGTGAGCCAGGCTTATACCGAGAACAAAGCTATACCCCAGCTTATAGGTGTAGTTGATGAGGATTTTGAAACAGGAGACTTTTCAAAATTTATTTGGCAGAGTATCAATAATTTGGATTGGGCTATTGATTCTACCGAGATATATGAAGGGCAATATTCATCACGTTCCTCTTCTTTAATTACTGATGAGGATACTAGTTCTATGTCTGTTACTATAAATGTATTAGCAAATGATAGCATTAGTTTCTATCGCAAGGTTTCTTGTGAAACAAATTATGATAATTTATTGTTCTTTATAGATGGAATCGCTCAAGACAAATGGTCGGGAAATGAGGATTGGGAGAAGTTTAGCTTCGCTGTTTCCGCAGGCGTTCATACATTTGAATGGGCATATATTAAAGACTATTATTTGGCAGAACTGGAAGATGCTGCTTGGATCGACTATATTAAATTTCCACCAACTGATGCATGGAGTAGTGTTAAATGTATTGAAGATGAATTATTAAACAGTATTCAATTATGGCCAAATCCAACTACTGATAAAGTTAATATTAGTTTGAATTTGAGTGAAAACGGTAACTTAAGCACATCTATTTATAATCAATTGGGACAAAGTATTGGTGGTGAAACAAATCACGGAACACTATACTCTGGCCAAAACAATATTAGCCTTGATGTTAGTAATCTTTCATCAGGAATTTATTTTATTCAGATTAGTTTTGATAAGCAACAGTACTTTCAGAAATTAATTGTAAAATAAACTTATTTTATTGATAACGGATTTGAAAGCAATATGGTTAATTGCTTCATATCTTAGGCGTTTCTTAATAATGCCTTAGGGGGAGAATAATCTTTGGACAAAGAGCGAAAACAAATTTATGAATAAAGAACTAAAGGGAATTGGTACTGAGCAATTGCATCAACAGTATCAGGATTTAATACAAAGTTATAGCACTGAAAAGCAGAAAATTGATAAACAAAGCCTTTGGGTTTCTGTAATTAGGCTTGCTGTTTTTATTTTACTAGCATTTTTTGTTTACCTATCTTTTAGGAACGGACATATCGACTTCTGGATAGTCTCATTTTTGCTACTAGTAATATTTCTGTTTTTAATGAAATACCATGCTAAACTATTTACAAAAAGGAATTTTCTAAAGCGAATAATCCAGATTAACAAAGAAGAGATACAAGCATTAAAAGGTGATTATTCAGCCTTTGCTGAAGGTTCTGAATTTGAAATCCCTGCACATGACTTTTCCTTAGACTTAGATGTTTTCGGTAAAGATTCGCTTTTTCAAATGCTAAATAGAACATCCACTTCTTTTGGTGCTCGAAAATTAGCAAATTGGTTTAATACACCTCTATTGTCTAGTAATGAAATACTTGAAAGACAAAATGCCGTAAAGGAGCTGGAGCCGCTTCTGGAATTTCGACAGTTTTTTAGAACAAATGGACTATCGGTTAAAGAAAGCAATTCCGAATATGAGTTTCTCAGCCAATGGAAGAATCAATTAAATTTATTTTTTCCGAAACTAATTTTCAAAATATTAATTTACCTTATACCAATTATAAATATTGGAGCAATTGGGCTTTTTTCTTTTGATATTCTTAGTGGTAAAATGCTCGCTGCACTATTAATACTCACATTAGGTTTTGTTGGTATTTACACTCCAAAGATTCATAAGATTCATCAAAAATTAAGTAAGCGAACTGCTCTCTTGGAGAAATATGTTAAGCTGTTTAGCTTAATGGAAAACCAGGAATTTAATACAAATTTACTGCAGCAGCTACAGCAAAATCTTAAATCAAATAAACAAAAAGCATCGGGTGTAGTAAAGGAATTATCGAAAATATTATCAGCCTTAGATTCTCGATTAAACGTTTTTGCAGGGATCTTATTAAATGCGATTTTTATTTGGGATATTCGCCAAGTTTATAGAATTGAAGCATGGCAAAATAGGAATATAAAAAAGCTTGATCAATGGTTTGATATTATTGCACAAATGGATGCTCTTATTAGCCTGGCAAATAATAATTATAATCATCCACAATGGGTAATTCCAGAAATATCAGATACAGATAAGTGGCATCTTTCAGAATTACGACATCCGTTAATGAAAACCTTGGAATGTGTTTCTAATGATTTTATTGTAAGCAAAATCCCCTATCTGAAAGTAATTACTGGAGCAAATATGGCTGGTAAAAGCACATATTTGCGAACAGTAGGAAGCAATTTACTATTAGCAATGCTAGGCACTGCTGTTCATGCAAAGTCAATGACTTTTTATCCAATTCAGATTATGAGTAGCCTGCGTACTACTGACTCGCTTATGAAAAGCGAATCTTACTTTTATGCAGAGATAAAAAGACTACAAATGATAGTAAACAGATTGCGTGATGGTGAGAAACTATTTGTGCTACTTGATGAAATACTCAAAGGAACAAATTCTAAAGACAAAGAAGAAGGTTCTCGAGCGTTACTTCAGCAATTAATTAAATTACAAACAGTTGGAGTAATTGCTACTCACGATTTATCGCTAGGAAAACTCAGTGATGAATATGGTGAAAGCATCGAGAATCAATGTTTTGAAGTTGACATTATTAACGACCAATTATCTTTTGATTATAAAATCCGACCTGGAATAGCACAGAATATGAATGCTAGTTTTCTTTTGAAGAAAATGGGGATAGTTTAGGTAATACCAAATTATACTAACAATAGTTCGTTGAGTTTTTGTTTCTCGCCAAGACGCAAAGTGTTGATTTTGTGAATATTATACATTATTGCATAAAGCCGTAATCGCCTGAC
Organism: Bacteroidales bacterium; assembly: GCA_029935325.1. Classification (GTDB taxonomy): domain Bacteria; phylum Bacteroidota; class Bacteroidia; order Bacteroidales; family UBA1556; genus UBA6267. Next base: position 2,568 of record JAOZKO010000093.1, on the reverse strand, counting down.
TGTGTGATTTATATAAAACATTAACGGAGTATTAACTAAGCCAAGAGTTTATTTTATTCATGCCAATTATGTGATGTTTCCCACATTATTCCTATGAATAATGTGATGATATTCACATTTATCCTAGGAATAATGTGATAATTAGTGATTTTTCTTTATAATTGACATTACTGAACTTGCACACAATCCCTAAGCAAACCGATAAACTTCAATCACGCCTCTAAGTTCCGAAATGCTTTTAATTATTATTTCAAGCTGCTCAAGGTCAAATATCTTTATTACTAATTTTCCCTGAAATTCATTTCCATTGCTATTAAGATTAATACTTAAGATATGTATTCCCAACTGATGGCTAATCAATGTGCTTATTTCTCCATAAATACCAGTATTATCAATGCCTTTCACAAATAATTCAGCCCTAAAATTACTCTTTTCCTTTTTGGCTTTCCATAAAGTAGAGATAATCCTATATGGGTAACGCTGCTTCATATCGCTAGCATTAGGGCAATTTGACCGATGAATACTAATGCCTTTTGAGACAGTCACAAAGCCAAAAATTTTATCACCAGGTATTGGATGGCAACATTTTGCCAACGAGAAGTTTATATTATCAAGCTGATCAATAACTAGTATATCTGTGGGCTCATCTTCCGACTCCGGCAAATGCTCTGGTATCGCTTCTGATAAATCCAAATTCTGAGAAGACATATCCACTGTCTTCTCTTCCTTTGCTGTCAGAACTCTTTTTATATCTAGTAAATCCAACTTTTGCAGATATATCGCTCGGTATAAATCACCAATACTTTTAAAATCAAAATGCGATGCAAGTTTTTCCAATACATCTTGATTAAAGCTAAGCTTCCAATTTTTCAATCGACGCAATAATACTTCTTTTCCTTGTTCAGCATCATGCTTTCCTTGAACATCAATTGCTTTTCTTATTCTATTTTTCGCCCTTGTTGATGAAACAATATTTAACCAATCCAAGCTAGGTTTTTGGTTTTTAGAAGTAAGTATATTTACCTGATCTCCATTACGTAGAAGATGCTTCATCCCTACATTTTTGCCATTTACTATTCCGCCAACACATTTGGATCCTACTTCAGTATGTATAGCAAAAGCAAAATCCAAAACAGATGCGCCAATATTCAACTTTTTCAAGTCCCCTTGTGGGGTAAAGGCAAATAATTCCGTTGTAAATTTCCCTGTTCTAAAATCTTCTTCCCCCAGCAATTCATCCTTCTGCTCCAGGGCTTTTTTAATATTATCTAACCAAAAATCGATATTATGTCGGCTCTTACCCCCTTTATATCGCCAATGTGCCGCCATTCCATTTTCGGCATTATCATCCATTCTTAATGTCCGAATCTGAACCTCAACCCAATTAATATTTTCAGTGGCAACAGTTATATGCAGCGATTCGTAACCATTTTCTCGAGGAACACTTATCCAATCTCTTAGTCGGGCAAGACTTGGAGTATATAAATTTGTTACAACAGAATAAGCATGCCAGCAATCTGCTTTTTCGTCCTTCTCCTGACTATCAATAATTATTCGGATTGCCCATAAATCAAAAACATTCTCGAAGCTAGTCTTTTGGCTTGTGATTTTTGAATAAATGGAAAAAATACTTTTTGTTCTTCCCTTTATCTGAAACTTTAATCCATGAGCCTTAAGCTCACCATTAATTGGTTTAATAAATCCTGAGATTAGTTTCTCCCTATCTTTCTCTGTTTCCTTTAGCTTGCTTTTTATTTCATGATAAGCCTCTGGCTGCTCATATAATAAAACTAAATCTTCCATGCCTGATTTAATTTTATAAAAACCAAGTCGGTGAGCAACAGGAATATATACATGCTTATTTAAATCAAGTATTGTCTGCTGTTGCGCTTCTGGAACTTTTTGATAATATCTAAGAGCTAGGATGCTTTCGGCAAGACTAATTAATACAGCACGCAAATCTCCAGCAACATTAAGCAGCATACTCCTATAATCATTAGCTTGCTTTGCAATATTACGCTTTGGGAGCCGACTCACTAATAGATAGTCTTCAGCAATTTTATCAATTACCGAATCCAAATCCTTGATTTTCTCATCATAAAAGTAACAGTATAATCCTAAAGCTGCTGCATTAAGGCTTGTGCTATATACGTTCAATTCATTTTTTAGAATATCTAATATACGTAAAGAATACTGATAACTGTCTAAACCTTTAATGGGAGATGAAATAGCTTTTTTACTAGCCCAAGCTTTTATAATAGCCTCAGTAGTAGAGATATGTTTCTCTCCACCCTGCATTTTTATCAGATATTTGAATAATTCTACTGCCAATTTTTAAGTATTAGTATTTCAGTAATCAAAAGTAATACAAAAGCATGGAAATATTGGTTTTAAACTTTGTTAAAAGATTTCTACTTCCTTTATTTCAATGTCCATTTATTTCTGGTTTTAACCCTTGAAAAATATAATTATTAACTGTATTCTTTCGCCTGTATCTTAATGAATGCCAACGTTTTGGCTATGCGTAGTTTGGGATTTTGAAACTATTAATTTTCAATTTACTACTAA
>JAOZKO010000380.1 GCA_029935325.1 Bacteroidales bacterium | reverse complement strand
TATCAGAGTAACTAATTAAATTTGAGATTGTTAATTCGTAATCAAAATCTACTCCCCAGATGTCGCACGAATGACACAATACGCTACCGCCAGATTGCATCTGGTGGTGTTAAATAACAAGCAAAAGTCCCCAACACTTTAAAGCGGGCGATGAGGGATTCGCCCCCCGGAGTACCCCATCTGCCTTTTAGTAGGTTACCTTTTATAAGTTACCTTTAGTAAGTTACCTTTAGTAAGTTACTCTTAGTAATATAAAATTTGGAAACTCGAAATTAATTTCATACCTTTGCAGTCTATAACTAAATATATAAAGCTATGACTGAAGACTTTAATCCATTTGCCCTTAATTCATACTTTGGAGCATCCTATTTCTGTGATAGAAAAAATGAACTTAATTTTCTCCAGAAAAATATCAAAAACAGAAATTCCACAACACTTATTTCGCAAAGAAGGATGGGAAAAACATCATTAATTCAGCATTTATTTCATTCATTACCACCAAAACATATTGGAATCTCCATTGATATTATGTCAACCACTAGCAGGCGTGATTTATTAAATACTTTAACCACAGCTATCGCAATAAATGTACCATCACAGAGCTCATTTGGTAAAAAAGTTTGGGATTTTATACGCTCAATGCAACCCAATATAAGTTTTGATCCACTTACAGGCTCTCCTCAGGTTAGTATTAATATTACAACTCCAAATGATGATAATTATATTGAATCAATTTTTAATTTCCTAGAAATACAACCACAAAAAATTGTTATTGCAATAGATGAATTTCAACAAATTCTAAATTATCCTGAGGAAAACACTGATGCATGGCTTCGTACATTTATCCAAAAGCTAAATAATGTAATTTTTATATTCTCAGGCAGCCGTACACACCTAATGTCAGAGCTTTTTTCCAATCCAGCACGACCATTTTACAGAAGCACTCAATTTATTAATCTCGAAAAAATTGATTCTAAAGAATATACAAAATTTATTATCAAGCATTTCAAAAAATCAAAAAGAAAGATACCTTCAAAAATAGTAAGTGAAATTCTTGATTGGACTTATGGACATACATATTACGTACAAGCACTCTGTAGTCGAATTTATGATATGGATGTACAAGAGATTGATTCTCAAACATGGAAAACAGCAGCTTACGAAATACTAAAAAGCGAAGAAAGTGTTTTTCTTAAGTTCAGAGATTTACTACCTACAAACCAATGGAAGCTAATGAAAGCAATTGCCATAGAATCAAAAGTTTATAAACCAACTGCAAATAAATTTACCACAAAGCACAAACTAGGCACATCAGCTACGGTACTAAAATCTCTTAAGGCGCTCATAAACAAGGATATGTTGTATATTGGTTACAGCGAAGATGAACAGAAGTTCTATAGTACAAACGATGTCTTTTTTGAGCGATGGGCACAGTGGCGAAATTATCCGTAGTTTAAATCACAAATCAATGGCCTAAGGTTTTTCCGTACTTTTGCAGCCTATTTTCAAATCTATATTTGAAAACCATTAATTTATATTATGAAATTTCAATTAAAACATACAGACCCCAAAAGCGAAGCGAGAGCTGGACTTATTTCTACCGATCATGGCGATATAGAAACACCAATATTTATGCCTGTAGGTACTGCTGGAACAGTTAAAGCAGTACATATAAAAGACGTAAGAGATGATGTGCAAGCTCAAATTATTTTAGGGAATACATATCATTTGTTTTTACGTCCAGGATTGGAAGTAATTGAAGCAGCAGGTGGATTGCACAAATTCAATGGCTGGGACAAACCTATACTTACCGATAGCGGTGGCTACCAAGTTTATTCTTTGAGCGAAACTCGTAAAATCAAACCCGAAGGTGTACACTTCAGAAGTCATATCGACGGCTCCAAGCATTTGTTTTCCCCTGAAAACGTAATAGATACACAAAGGATAATTGGTGCTGATATTATTATGGCATTTGACGAATGCACACCATATCCTTGTGATTACGATTACGCCAAAAACTCAATGCATATGACCCATAAATGGCTACAAAGATGCATTGATCAATTTGATGCTACTGAGCCAAAATATGGTTATAACCAAGCTTTCTTTCCTATTGTGCAAGGTAGTGTTTATAGCGATTTGCGAAAGCAATCGGCAGAAATGATTGCTTCAAAAGGCGCAGAAGGAAATGCCATTGGTGGTTTATCAGTTGGCGAACCTCATGAGATTATGTATGAAATGACCTCTTTGGTAAATTCTATACTACCAAAAGATAAGCCTCGATATTTGATGGGAGTTGGAACTCCTTCTAATATTTTGGAAGGAATTTCTTTGGGTGTTGATATGTTCGATTGTGTAATGCCAACCCGAAATGGGAGAAATGGAATGCTTTTTACAAGCGAGGGAATCATTAATATCAAAAACAAAAAGTGGTATAATGATTTTAGTCCTATAGATACCAATGGGCTTTCTTTTGTTGATAGTCAATATACTAAGGCATATTTGAGGCATCTATTTACCGCCAAAGAAAGCCTTGGGCCAATGATTGCTAGCTTACATAATCTTGCATTTTATTTGTGGTTAGTAAAGGAAGCGAGGAAGCATATTATTGAAGGCGATTTTGCTAGCTGGAAAGCAGTGATGCAGAAGAAGGTTGAAAATAGATTGTAATTAGTGCTTGCCAGAAAACACCAATTTCTTCGTTATGCTTGTGCTGAAAACAAACATTTACAAAAGTAAACTTATTGTTATTCAGCACTTCGCAAGCCTCGAACTTGACGATTTCTGACTAAGCACTGTAAAATAGCGAGTT
>JAOZKO010000379.1 GCA_029935325.1 Bacteroidales bacterium | reverse complement strand
AACACACTGCAAAAGGAACATATTTCTTCGATTATGGAAATGCCTTTTTATTAGAAGCTTCTAGAGCTGGTGCTGATATTATGGCAGAAAATGGGATCGACTTTAAATACTCATCCTATGTTCAAGATATTTTAGGTCCAATGTGTTTCGATTATGGTTTTGGACCATTTCGGTGGGTTTGTGCTTCCGGGAAGCCAGAAGATTTAGATGAAACAGATAAGATTGCTAAGGAAGTTTTACAAGATATCATGGAAAACTCTCCTGAAGAAATCAAACTACAAATGCAGGATAATATAACATGGATTGAAGACGCAAAGAAGAATAAAATGGTAGTTGGTTCGCAAGCTCGTATTTTATATGCCGATGCTGAAGGACGTTCTAAAATTGCGGTAGCTTTTAATAATGCAATTGCCGCCGGAAGAATAGGATCTGTAGTTTTAGGGCGAGATCATCACGATGTTAGTGGAACGGATTCTCCTTACAGAGAAACATCTAATATTTATGATGGTAGCAAATTTACTTCAGATATGGCTATCCATAATGTTATTGGTGATAGCTTCAGAGGAGCTACCTGGGTATCTATCCATAACGGAGGAGGAGTTGGATGGGGTGAAGTAATGAACGGTGGTTTTGGGATGTTGCTTGATGGAACACCAGAAGCAGAAACACGCCTCAAAAGCATGCTTTTTTATGATGTTAATAATGGTATTGCCCGACGTAGTTGGGCAAGAAATGAAGAAGCTCTATTTGCTATTAAACGAGAAATGGAACGCACACCAAGTTTAAAGGTAACCATTCCAAATATAGTTGAAGATGATTTATTGAAATCTCTTTTCTAATGAAAATACTATTTAAGAATATTAAAGAATTAGTTCAAGTACGTTCTGAATCAATCTTATTTGTTGCTGGTGAACAAATGAAGAATTTACCTACAATAAGAAACGCATATTTGGTTATTGAAAATGATATAATTTCAGATTTTGGAACTATGGACAATTGTCCTGATAGCCATGTGGATGAAACCATCGATGCTACCGGGAAAATGATTTTACCTGCATGGTGCGATTCACATACTCATATTGTATATTCAGGTAATCGTGAGGGAGAATTTAATGACAGAATCAATGGCTTATCTTATGAAGAAATAGCTAGTAAAGGTGGTGGAATATTAAACTCAGCTAAAAAATTACAAGAAACTTCAGAAGATGAATTGTTTGAACAAAGCAAAGTTCGATTAGAAGAAGTAATGCACCTGGGTACAGGAGCTATTGAAATTAAATCTGGCTACGGATTAACCTGTGATTCGGAGCTGAAAATGTTACGAGTGATAAAACGTTTAAAAGAAAACTATCCTATCGAAATAAAAGCTACCTTCTTAGGGGCTCATGCTATTCCTGCTATTTACAGAAACAACAAACACAATTATTTACAAATGCTTATTAATGATGTAATGCCAAAAATTGCAAATGAAAATTTAGCGGATTATGTCGATATTTTTTGTGAAACTGGTTATTTCAATGTTGAAGATACTGAATTGATTTTAGAAGCTGGAAAAAAATATGGATTAATTCCTAAAATCCATGTTAATCAATTTACTGCAATTGGGGGTGTTCAAGTAGCTGTAAAATATAATGCATTGTCGGTAGATCATTTAGAAGAAGTTTGTGAAGAAGATATAAAAACGTTATCAAATACGAGTACAATGCCTGTTGCATTACCTGGTTGTTCATATTTCTTAAGTATTCCATATACCCCCGCACGGAAATTAATTGATGCTGGTTTACCTCTCGCTTTAGCTACAGATTACAATCCTGGATCTACTCCTTCTGGCAATATGAATTTTGTTGTTTCAACGGCTTGTATTAAAATGAAGATGAATGCAGAAGAAGCTATAAATGCTGCAACTATAAATGGAGCTTATGCAATGGGATTAGAAAAAGAAGTAGGCTCTATTACTGTTGGAAAACAGGCAAATTTATTATTAACAAAACCTATTAATTCCTACGTATCTATTCCATATTCGTTTGGTTCTGATAAAATTGAGAAAGTGTTCTTAAAAGGAAAACAAGTCTGAAATACCACAATTATGAATCAGTTAAAAACTATAAATGCAGAGTATAAGCCCGCTGAAAAGGCTTTATGGGAGGGACGTAAATCTAATCCGGATATTGAGAATCAATATTGGCATCAAGAGATTAAGTTAGTTTATATTGAAAAAGAGCAGGCTATCACTAATGTAGATCTTGCTATTTTAGGTTATGTATGCGATGAAGGTGTTAGAAGGAACAGGGGTAGAATTGGTGCTCACGAAGGTCCAAAAGCCATAAGGGATAGGTTAGCAAAATTACCCATTCATTTTGAAAATAAAAGAGTTGCAGATATTGGTGATATAGTTTGCATTGATGATGATATGGAAGCGTGCCAGTTATTGTTTTCAAATTATATTTCAGGCTTAATCACGCATAATATTTTCCCAATTGCCATTGGTGGAGGTCATGATATGGCCTATGGTCATTTTATGGGAATTTGGGATATCATTAAGAATACTAAGAAAAAGAAAATAGGCATCATTAATTTTGATGCTCACTTCGATTTACGACCTGTAGAAACAAAGAGTAATTCAGGGACTCCTTTCAATCAGATAATAAATAAACTAAAAAGTACCGATGATAGGATCGATTATTTTGCCATCGGAATTCAGCAACAGTCTAACACTAAAGAATTATTTAATATTGCTAAAGAAGATTATATTAATTATGCAATTAACTACGATTGTGAATCATCAAGTACTGAAATGGAAGCGTTGAAGAACAG
>JAOZKO010000378.1 GCA_029935325.1 Bacteroidales bacterium | reverse complement strand
TTTTTAAAGATGAAGAATTAAGAGGATATATAGATTCCTTAGATTTTAAAGTTGATAATGAAAAAGTATATTGGGAGTACGACTCTAAACATATTGATATTTGTAAAGTGTTTTTAAATGAGCCTTTGAAGCCGGGAGCAAGAATTGCCATCTCTACACCTTTTCATGTAAAAATTCCTAAAGGAGTTACATCTCGCCTTGGTCATATTGGGGAGTCCTATCAAATTTCGCAATGGTATCCAAAACCAGCAGTTTACGATCAATATGGTTGGCATCAAATGCCTTATTTAGATATGGGTGAGTTTTATTCAGAGTTTGGTTCTTTTGATGTTTCTGTCATGCTTCCTCAAAATTATGTAGTGGGGGCAACTGGCGATTTGCAAAATCCTGAAGAAATAGAATGGATGAATAGTTTGGCTGAGGATACAAAAAAGAAAAAAAACTTTGACCATACCTATCATGTTTTTCCTAAATCTTCTGAAGAATTCAAAACGCTTCGATTTAAACAAGAAAATATCCACGATTTTGCCTGGTTTGCCGATAAGCGATTCCATGTGTTAAAAGGAGAACGAACAATGCCCAATACAGGCAAAATAGTAACTACCTGGTCTTTGTTTTTAAATAGCGATGCCGATATTTGGATTAATTCCTTGGAATATATTGGCGATGCACTGTATTATTATTCTTTATACACAGGAGATTATCCTTATAATCAATGTACTGCTGTTCACTCTGCCCTTACTGCTGGTGCTGGAATGGAATACCCAAATGTTACGGTAATTGGTGATTTTTCCGATTCAAGAACATTAGAAGCAGTTATTATGCACGAAGTTGGGCATAATTGGTTTTATGGCATTTTGGGTTTTAATGAAAGGGAGTACCCATGGATGGACGAAGGCATAAACACCTTTTGCGAAGGCCGCTATATGAGTGATAAATATGGCAAAGATGATGCAATGTATTATATGATAACTACTAAAGGCACCGCAAGTTTTTTAGGTATTAGTGATTTGCGATATAATAAAATAAGTGAGCTATCATATATGATTTCAGCTAGTTATAATGTTGATCAGTCAGCGTCTTTACACTCTCTAGAGTATACAGGAATAAATTACGGCAATATTATTTACCAAAAAGCATCAAAAATATTTGAACATCTCTTGGCTTATTTGGGCGAAGAAAAATTTAATGAAATATTTAAGTCCTTTTACGAAGAGTGGAAATATAAGCATCCTTATCCAAAGGATATTAAAATTGCATTTGAAAGAGGAACAGGCGAGGACTTAAGTTGGCTTTTTGATGGTTTTTTACAAACTACTAAAAAACCAGATTATAAATTTATAAGAGCTAATAAAGATGGCTTTACGCTTAAAAATAGTGGAGGAATAAAAGCGCCTGTTAATGTAACAGCTTTTCGAGACGGTGATGTTCTTTTTAGTAATTGGTATGGTGGGTTTAGTGGAAAAAAGCAATTTGATATCGATTTAAAATCTGTCGACAAATTGGTTATAGATCCTATTGGAAATATGCTAGAGTTCAATAGGAAAAACAATACAATACGCACAAAAGGTGTTTTTAAAAAAACGGAACCTATTCGCTTTAAATTTGCTGGAATATTAGAGAATGAAGACAATACACAAATTAATTTTATCCCAGCAATGGGGTGGAATAATTATAATAAATATATGCTCGGCTTGGTATTTTACAATTCTGTTTTCCCCAGAAGTAATTTTGAATATCAGTTGATGCCTATGTATTCTTTTGGAGCGAATGATTTGGCTGGCTCAGCAAGGATAGCTTATAATATAATGCCTGTAGATGCTAAAATTCGAAATTTAAAACTGAAGGCATCGGCCATGCAATATGCTTTTAATAATTCTCAGGGGGATAATTTTCAGAAATTTACTATGGAAGCCCATTTGCTTTTCAGGAATAAAAATGCAATAAGCAAGGTGAAGAACAATTTGATTATTAAAGCCATATTTGCAAGTAATCCAGAGGATATTTTAGCGGGATTTACTCCAGGATTAAGTCAGTATTATAACCTTATGTTTTCGCATATTAATAATAGAAGACAACAACCATATAGTTTTTTAGTGGGCACTCAGCTAAATAAGAATTTTGTGAAAGCTAATATGGAAGCAACTTATAAAATGCATTTCTTAGGTAATAAACCCATTAATTTCAGATTATATACTGGGGCATTTCTTTATAAAGCAGATCATTTATCGCCATTATATAATATTAATTTAAGCGGAACAAATGGTATTGATGATTATACTTACGATGGTGTATTTTTAGGGAGATATGAAAACCCTGCTAATGGTAGTTTTCTTTCCAATCAGTTTATTCCAAACGAGGGAGCTTTCTCCACCTACTCGCCTCATGGCAGAACAAATGAATACTTAGTGTCATTGAATATCAACTCTGCAATTCCATATATCCCACAGGTTTTTAGAGTCTATGCTAGTATAGCTGCTTTTGGTCAAACACAAGCTGTTGCTGGCTATACCGATTTAGACAATTATGCATGGGAGACAGGAATTAAGTTAACGATGTTTGGTGATCGTATTCAAGTTTTTGTACCTGCTTTTGTTTCAAAAGATTTAAATAATATTTCTAATGAAATGTATTTAAATTACACACAGCGAATAAGATTTTCAATTAATTTAGACATTATTCATATTCCAACTTTTATTGAAAACGAGTTCTAAACTAACCCTTACTACATTTATTTTTATTCCTTTCTGTACATAAGTCCCTTGTTATGTTTTTGTTAATAGGATTTCTTGTATTACAATATAATTATTTTTGAAGC
>JAOZKO010000092.1:2751-9279 GCA_029935325.1 Bacteroidales bacterium | reverse complement strand
CATTGGTAAATATAATTTGTGAATTAATAACTTTAAAGATTGTGTTATTCTTTTTAAAGATATAGTCTATTCTTCCGGGATTTGAACCGCCAATTGTATTGTAAATACTTTGTGCGGGTTTTATTTGCACTGGGATAAATCTCTAGAAAACACTTGCTTCCTCAAAAAAGTTAATTCCTTTTAATTGCGTCAGTTCTTGTTATTGCATAGTCAAGGTTTTCAATATTTATTGATCTATAAGCAAAAACAATTTTTTTATCAGTATAATAGCCATCATAATAGCCTATGCTACCAACATCAATGGAATTATTTCCTTCTAAATTAAATATAATATTATTTACACTAATTTGCTGTTTCCTAATTCGGAATGTTGTTGTGTCGCCGTGATTAACAATATCTGTTGCCTTAAAGGTATATGCGTAACCAATAGAAGGAGTAACCTCAATACTCATTTCAGTAAATTGTATAATAAATAAACTTCCATCAGAAGTTGCCTTTGTTTTTTCCAATCCCATAGCATCATAATATGCTGAACTACTAGAATACAAATAATCACCCAGGACCTCACTCGTGGGAATATCTACGGAGTCGCCTTTGTCGCATGACATAATCAACAATCCAAATACTATGCTTAAACTAATTAATATAATCTTTTTCATAATTAAAACGTAATGTCCCAAAACCATTGGGAGGTGAAAATTAAATTTGCTATTTATTGCTTCTACTTCTATCTCTAATATCGGAATAGAACTTCCATCGGGCAACTACTTGAAAAACGCTATGGTGCAAATCATAATTAGGATCATTGATAAAGCTATCGAAACCGTATGAATACTGAAAGCCGATTTTCAAATATGGTAAATTGAAGCCCATGCCAAATTCCATTCCATAATCAATATTATTAATATTATTAATCGGTTTGCTGTCTAGATTATACCAATACTCATACTTTCGTGAATGCAAAAGAGTTGCGAAATACCCTCCAGCAGTTAAATATAATTTGTCCTTGGGGTAGAAACTAACTGCTAATGGAAATTTAAAATAATTCATTGCATAAGTAAACCATTGATTTGTTTCAATTATTCCAACTTCGTTATACACACTTCTTGTTGAAACAAAATGAGCACCATTATATGTAAAAACAGCATCAAACTGAATTGAGAATTGCTCATTAATATAGTAATCGGTTGTCATTCCAAAATCCAAAGTAAAGCGTGGTGCTGTCATATTTGTAGTTTGACTGATATTGGATGCGTAAACATCGGGGAAACTTCCAGCAATTGAAGTTAAATTAAAGGAGTGTGTAATCCCAAATGTCATTGCGTTTTTATAAATATCCTTACTATTATCCTGTGCGTATATCTTTGTCTGCGAAAAGACAGTAAACATAATAATAGATAATAAAAGAGCTGTTCTTTTTGAATAAATAATTTTTGACATATTAAATTTCTTTGATGATTATTTTATCTTAATCTAAAATACAAAAGTAAGTAATATTATTTTTCAGCCACTATCTGCTTCCATTAATACCCGTAGGAGTAGCAGATAGTGCTACAGTTACCCATGTGCTTCCACCATAACTATGAAGCCCAAAACCATAAGCATAGGATGAAGTATATACTACAATTCTATTACCTGATGCAAAATGTCCAATAGGTGTTCCTGAGATGGGTTGTTGGGTCCATGTGTTTCCACCATAACTATGAAGCCCAAAGCCATAAGCATATGATGAAGTATAAACAACTATTCTTCCGCTAGAACTAACAGCATCCACAAAGGTTCCGCTAGTTGTTTGAGTAACCCATGCGCTTCCACCATAATTATGAGGTCCAAAACCATAAACATGTGTTGTAGTATATATTACGACACTAGAATCGGAGGCTATTGATCCTAATATTACACCTGAAATTGATTGTGTTACCCATGAACTACCACCATAACTATGAAGCCCAAAGCCATATGCATATGATGAATTATAAACTACTATTTTTCCGTCGCCAGTTTTAATTAATTGAGTTGTACTTGCTGCACCAGCGGGACCACTTGCTCCCTGTAGTCCGGTTGCTCCGGTTACACCAGTTATACCAATTGCTCCTGAAGACCCTTGTATTCCTGTCACTCCAGTTGCGCCAGTAACTCCTTGTGGCCCACCTGAAGAGCCAGTAACTCCAGTAACACCTTGTAAGCCTTGAGCACCAGTAGCTCCTACACTACCTATTGCACCAGTAGAACCCATTACTCCTGAAGTTCCTTGTATTCCTTGAATACCTTGCACTCCAGTTGCTCCTATACTACCGATTGCACCAGTAGAACCTATTACTCCTGAAGTTCCTTGTATGCCTTGAATACCTTGCGCTCCAGTAGCCCCTATTACTCCTTGTGTTCCCTGTATGCCTTGAATCCCTTGTAATCCAGTTGCGCCAGTGGCTGAACTTCCACTAGTTTTTGCGTATAAGGCATAAGGCACACTTAATAATTGACTTATGCCTGAAATTGTATAGCTTATTCCTCCATTTGGATCTGTTTCTGTTTTAAGAAAATGTGGTCCATTTGCCCAATTTATTGTATCAAAACCTATGCCTGCTCCTATTTCAATAGTCACCAAACCATTATCATTGGTTATTGGGCTAATAGTATTGGAATAAACAAGTAAACCAGTTGTTGAGCCTTGTAAAATACTTATTTTCATGCCAATAGTTGTATTTGTAATTAGAAGATTGTTGGCATCCCTTACCACTGCTTGGTAACTCATTCTCTCTGGACTTTGTGCCCAAACGGAGGACAGTACAACTAAATTGGCTAATGCTGCAAATAATAATAGTTTTAGATTTTTCATAATAAATAACTATTTGTTTTTCACAATTTTAAATGTTTTAATACTTTTACTTTTCTTAATAATCTTGAGAATATAAGTTCCACTAACAAGATTATATATTGGTATTTTAGTCTCATTTTCAAGAATAAGCCCTTTCTTAATTAGCTTTCCACTTAGGTCATAAATTTCAAAAGACATTTTCTTAACTTTTATATTCTTAATTTCAACTGTTAAGAAATTCGTAGCAGGATTAGGATAAGTTGTACAAATAAGATTAATGCCATTGGCTTTTTTTATACCATCTATAACTGAGATTTCGTATGCTTGCTGTACTCCTTGAGCCACAGAGCCATTAGTTCCTGTATTTGTTGTATATATAGTTTGCCCAATAGTATAACTAGAAGACCCTCCGCTACCATTAGTGTTTCCGCCAGTTGAAACAACCGCTTGTTGTCCGTATATGTCTGATATAGAAAAGACAAGTGTAAAAATAATTGTAAATGCTAGATATTTTAAATTTATATATTCCATAGTTTTAGTATTTTTGTTCTAATATTTTACTTAGATATTATTAGTTCACCTATTTAATTACCTTTTTACGATAGCTATTCACAAAAAGAATATCCTGTAAATCGTCGAAGGAAGTAAATAATTCCTCATTTAGCTCTTGCAATATTTCCTCATTAAATCCTATTATTACAAGACCTGCATCTCGAGATTTCTTATTAATAATTTCTCTGGCTGTTCCTTCTTCTGGTTGTGGTATTTCTTCAACATTTGATGCTGACATTGGTATTCTTCCATCCTGAATTAGCTCTAGAAGATGTTCCTTACTAGCAGCTAATTTTTCATCTCCTGCAATATAAAATACCTTCACCTTAGCCTTTTTCCAAAGGGGATGTGCGAGCATAATATACGCAAGCAATATCATTAGATTTACATTATCAACATCGCTATGGTGCACCCAAATATGAATACCATTATTATAATTTATCTTATTGGCAGAACTTCGCAAAATACAAACATCATGTCGTGCATCTCTTACAATAGCATGATTTTCAAGTATCTGAATAAGGCCATTTTTGTTCTCCTTGAAAAACTCGAATATTACCATATTATTTTCCATTCCCGAAATACCCGGTAATTGCACAATTTGAGCAATAGCAGAGGTATATGATGGCGATATCATGGTATCGATATATACATTGTGTTTTTTACTTTCTGATTTAACCAATAAGTGCTTTTTAATTTCTAAAGCTTTAGCATGATTCTCTGAATTAAAAAATCCTTTTATCAGGTGAATATATGTTCCGTAGCCGTATTTATATGATATCCAATTTAGTATATCGAAGGCTTTTTCGCGCTGGAATGATTCCGAAGAAACACATATTGCTGCTGGTCGCCAACTATTTGCTCCTTTAGCTTTTTTGGAGCGCTGAACAAATAACTTTAGCCGCATACTTATCTGATATACCGCTCCTTGAAAAATCTCCTCGAAACCACTACGGCTTTTGTGAGTGCGAGATATAAGCAGGTAAATAAAGGTAAGAGCAATTAACGAAACTATGGTATAAAGAAAATCTATCTTAAACATTAGCCAAATGCTCATTAGAAAGCCAATAAGGCTAAGCAATTTCACTGTTTTAAAAGATGGGCGGTATGATGGATCGGCACCAAAATGATGTAGAAAAGAAATCAGATTAAGCGAGCCGTAGGTAATCATAAAGAACATTGAGATTATTTTACCAACAGCATTTACATCTCCTAAGAAAACAAAAACAAAGGCAATTGCAATGGTGATAATACTTGCGTTATAGGGTTCTTTTTTGTCACCTTTGCCTTTTGCCAAAAACTCCGAGCCAAAATTAAAAGGAAGTGACCTATCTGATGCTAGGGCTTGCAAAGTACGTGGTGCTACCATTACCGAGCCAAGTGCTGACGAAATAGTAGAAGCTGCTAACCCTAATGGTATAACCAGAATTCCTCCAATTGCAATTTGCTTCATTACTAATTGGTCGTGCATTAGGTCGTATGAACTTGCCGAAACAATAAATTTCCAGCTAATAAAAAAGTATAGAATCATTCCAACTACTGTGGCAAGTATTGTTCCCCAGGGAATTGATTTTTGGGGATTTTTTAAATCTCCCGACAGTCCAACTCCTGCTGTCATCCCGGTAAATGCCGGAAAAATAATAGCAAAAATTACAAAGAAATCATCCATTCTTTTGAAATCAAATCTTAAGAAACTAAAATGATTGGTGCTTTGGTAATCGGTAGAACCAAGGAAAAACATGGCCAAGGAAATAAATAGAATTGCCACTACAAAGTATAGAGCTTTGACTCCTAGGTCAGCGCCTTTTTTCAGTATTAATAGGCTCAGCAAGCCCATGGTTGGCAAACTGATTGCTTGCCGTGGTAGTTCCCAGCCGTATTGCGATTGGAACCAATTAAAAAATGGTTCGAAGGCTTCGGTAAATGCAATTACATAAAAAGCCACACTAATTGCTTGAGAGAAATAAAGTGTTAGGCCAATGGTTCCACCAATATTCAAACCAAACGATCGGGAAATAATAAAATATTCTCCTCCTCCTTCTACCTTTTGGTTTGTGGCTATTTCGCTAAGAGATAATGCTGTGGGGATAGTCACTATATGACCAATCAAAATAATTAATATCACTCCCCAAAATCCGAGACTACCAACAGCCCAACCGAAACGTAGAAACAGAATTGCTCCTAGAATGGTTGCTATGGCAGTAAAAAATACTGGAGCAGTTCCAAAACCAGATTTATTCTCTGTGGCCATTATATACTCGCTTTTATTTTATGGGTTAAAATATCTATTCCAATATGATTATTTCCTCCTTGGGGAATAATAATATCTGCAGAGCGCTTGGTGGGTTCAATAAATTGGATATGCATTGGTCTTACAAAGTTCGCATAATGATCCAAAGCTTGCTTAAGAGAACGACCACGCTCCATCATATCTCTATTAATAATTCGCATTAATCTTTCGTCGCCATCGGCAGCCACATAGGTTTTAATATCAAGTCTTGTGAGAAGTTCGGGGTTTGTAAAAATTAATATACCCTCAACAATTATCACTTTTTTTGGAGTTATCTTAATGGTTTCCTTAGCTCGACTACAAGTAACATAAGTGTAAATTGGCATTTCAATGCTATCGCCATTACGCAAACGGTCGATATCTTTATTGAGCAAATCCCACTCTATGGAATTAGGATGATCGAAATTAATTCTTCGCTTCTCCTCTTTGTTAAGGTGCCCATTGTCGAAATAGTATGCATCTTGAGACACAACTGCCACTGAATTTTTTGGCAATCGCTTTATGATTTCATTTACAACGGTGGTTTTTCCCGACCCAGAACCACCGGCAATTCCTATTATAAGCATAAGCTAAATTATTAATAATTTTAGGTTGCTAAGATATGGAAAAAGTATATTGAACTTTATACCAATTAAAATATGTGTAAAGCAACAATCAATAGATCTAAGATTTAAGTTGCGATTTAAGGTTTAAGTTCACCTACGCTCTATGCGAGTATTTTAAGTGCTTGGGAAGTCCTCCTTGGAGAAGGAGGTGGACATTTTCCGAATAATTGCGATTGCTTCTGTAAGATTTAACTAGAAAATGGACGGAGGATTGACGATTAGTAAAAAGGCTAAAATTTAAAGGCTAAAGTATAAAGGAGCTTCTC
>JAOZKO010000092.1:371-2651 GCA_029935325.1 Bacteroidales bacterium | reverse complement strand
CCTAACAATGCCTTAAAATCTGTGGCAATCCGTTTAATCTGCGTTATCGGTGTTCTAATCGTATAGCAGAGAATCTATTTCACACAATAATCTCCTTACTATCATCCACCGAATATTCTGGTTGCAAAGTAATATGTGTGATTTTATATTTTAGAAGAATCTCCCTAGCTTGCTCTAGGATTTTTTCGAAATCACTAATTGATACATTATTCTCTAAATCGATATGAGCTTCAAACATTATATCGTGCTCATTAATCTGCCATACATGCACATGGTGAATATTTTTAACGGTATCAATTGCAGAAATATCATCAGCAATCATCTTTATATCGATATTTTCAGGAGTAAATTGCATTATTATTCGTAGAGATGATTTGAAAATATTCCAACTCATATAGAGTAAATAAACAGCAATAATTAACGATAATACTGAGTCAATCCAGTAAATCTGAAAATATTTCATTAATAATCCACCAATAAGTACAGCAACAGAAGTAAGCATATCGCTAAACAAATGCAGATATGCCGACCTAATATTCATATTGTTTTTCGAATCTTTGCTAATAAACAATACACTAAGTCCATTTACTGCAATACTCGCAATTGCCATATAAATTACCAAATTAGGAGCAATTTCGATGGGGTTCAATAAGCGCATAATGGCATTATAAAAAATAATAATAGCAAGAATAATTAGGGTGGCTGAATTAATAAATGCTGCTAATATTTCGCTTCTTTTAAAACCGAATGTTTTACTTTGAGTAGGTGATTTCTTTATTAGCCGATTGGCAATATAGCTTATTACTAATGATATAACATCGCTAAAGTTATGAATTGCATCCGATATAAGAGAAATACTCCCCGATATTATTCCACCGATTAACTCAGCAATTGTGATGCTAAGGTTTAGGGCAATTGTCAAAAATAATCTTTTGCCTTTTACTTGGTGATGATGGTGGTGCTCGTGTGCCATTTCAATTTAGCTTAGTCTAGTTTAGATTTATAAAACTCTCCAAAATCATGTCTTATTTCATCTCTTATTCTTATAAATTCTGATAAGATAAATTCTTCAGTTCCGACGGCCTCTGCAGGATCATCAAAGCCAATATGGATATTGTTTTTTACATTGCCTTGAAAAACCGGACAGCTTTCCTTGGCTCCGCCACAAACAGTAATTACATAGTCAAATTCATCATCCAAAAACTGATTCACAGATTTCGGGTAGTTATTCCTTAAATCAATATTCAGCTCTTGCATCACTTGTATTGCTTTGGGGTGCACCTCCGTAGATGGGCTAGTGCCTGCTGAGTGAACTTCCATCTTATCATCAAAAGATTTCAAAAAGCCTTCTGCCATTTGACTCCTACAGGAGTTCCCTGTGCAAAGTATAAGTATCTTCATAGTTTAATATTTACTTTTCAAACAACAAGCTATAATCACGCGCTTATTGGATAGTATTTCTTCTTTAAAAATAGTGAGATTTTAACAAGAATAATTAAAGCAGGAACCTCGATTAACGGCCCTATTACTCCTGTGAAAGCCTGCTGAGAATTTATACCAAAAATAGCAATAGCAACAGCAATTGCTAACTCAAAATTATTCCCTGTGGCAGTAAATGCAACTGCTGCATTTCTTTTATAGTCAATGTTCATTGCTTTGCCCATAAAGAAACTCACAAAAAACATCAGCACAAAATAAATCATTAATGGTAGTGCAATTTTCAATACATCAAAAGGTATTTCAACAATTACATCTCCCTTTAGGCTAAACATTAATACAATAGTTGCAAGTAAAGCAATAAGAGTAATTGGTGAAATAAAAGGAATAAACTTTTGGTTATACCAATTGATTCCTTTGTATTTAACAAGGTATTTCCGGCTTAAGAATCCCGCTGCAAAAGGAATCCCTAGGTATATCAATACGCTTTTGCCAACCTCTGCTATTGAAATATCGATATCAAAACTTTCTAAACCCAAATATGATGGTAATACCGTAATAAATAACCAAGCATAAAAACTATAAGTAATAATTTGGAAGACGCTATTTAGAGCAATTAGTGTTGCTCCATATTCCCTGCTTCCTCCTGCTAAATCGTTCCATACAATTACCATTGCTATGCATCGTGCTAAACCAATAAGTATTAATCCCGACATATAACCGGGCTCATCTCTAAGGAATATTATAGCAAGTACAAACATGAGTATTGGCCCAATAATCCAGTTCAACACCAATGACATTGACATTAATACCCTTAGAGCTTTAGAAGAAGCCATTGAGAAC
>JAOZKO010000092.1:0-361 GCA_029935325.1 Bacteroidales bacterium | reverse complement strand
GACATTGACATTAATTTGGTGTCTTTAAAAACACTTGGAATTAAGCTATAATCTACTTTTGCTAATGGCGGATACATCATTAATATTAGACCTATTGCCAAAGGGATATTTGTTGTTCCCACCGATAATGAATCGGTAATTACTGCTATTTGAGGAAATAAATAACCAAAAGCCACACCAATGAGCATGGATAGAAATATCCAAATGCTTAGGTATCTGTCAAGTAGTTTTAGTCGTTTCTTCATTCAGTTTATATATTATTGATTGGCAAATATAGAGTTAATTTATAATCCTCTAGGGAATCAAGTTTTATTACTTTTTTGTGGTAAACACAGTATCTAAATACGTGACAAAAGATATT
>JAOZKO010000377.1 GCA_029935325.1 Bacteroidales bacterium | reverse complement strand
TTAAAATAGCAAAGCTTTGCTCTCAACGTCTCAAGTTCTCTTGCTCTCTTGCTCTAAATCTCGCAATTTCTCAAAACCTCAACATAAACCTCCCAGCCCAAAGTGATATAATAACCCATTAATACTACATCAAAAGCGAAGAGATTTTATCACTAACTTTGCGGGCTATGGAAAAACGGTGGTCATTATTAGAAAGCAGGGACGAGGATATTATTAATCATTTATCAAAGTCATTAAATATCAACACAGTATTAGCAAGATTATTGGCTGATAGGGGTATTGAGACTTTTGAAGCTGCCAAGGATTTTTTCCGCCCTAGTCTTGAAAATCTGCACGATCCGTTTCTTATGTTGAATATGGATAAAGCCGTTGAGAGAATTAATCAAGCCATAGAAAACCAAGAGAATATTTTAGTTTATGGCGATTATGACGTCGATGGAACTACCTCTGTAGCTTTAGTTTATTCCTATATAAAAGAATTTTATCCTAATATTGATTTCTATATTCCCGATCGCTATGAAGAAGGTTATGGGATTTCTATTCAAGGAATTGATTATGCTTATAAGAATAATGAAACGCTAATTATTGCCCTAGATTGTGGTATTAAAGCTGTTGATAAAATAGAATATGCTAATTCAAAAAATATTGACTTTATTATTTGTGACCACCATTTACCTGGTGATAAATTGCCTGATGCTGTTGCTGTTTTGGATCCAAAACAAGACGAATGCTCCTACCCTTACAAGGAGCTATCAGGCTGTGGTGTAGGCTTTAAGCTAATGCAAGCATATTCTCAAAATAATAAAATTAATCTTGATCGACTTTACCCATATTTAGACCTAGTGGCAATTAGTATTGCTGCTGATATTGTAAAAATAACTGATGAAAATAGAATATTAGCATATTTTGGGCTAAAGGCTCTTAATGAAAATCCCCGCCCAGGAATTGAGTGCATATTGGAATATAGCAATATTAAACGCAATAATAAACTTGGAAATGGAAAGATTGTTTTCGAAAAAGAACTTAGTATCAGTGATTTAGTATTTACTGTTGCTCCACGAATAAATGCCGCTGGTAGAATTGCTAACGGAAAAAAATCAGTAGAATTACTAAACTGCAAGGATATAAATAAAGGCAAGGATATTGCCAGCAGCATAAATGAATATAATACCGAGCGCCGCACTCTTGATACGGGAACCACCGAAGAGGCATTAAAGATAATTGAAGAAAACACATTCCTTCAAACCTCAAAAAGCTCAGTAGTTTATAATTCCAACTGGCATAAGGGAGTTCTTGGCATTGTTGCCTCAAGGGTAATTGAAGCACACTATCGCCCAACCATTATACTTACTTTGGTTGACGGAATGTACACAGGTTCTGCTCGCTCGGTAAAAGGTTTTGATATATACCACGCCATCGACGCATGTAACCACTTACTAGATAGCTTTGGTGGACATAAGTATGCTGCAGGGCTATCTTTGAAAGAAGAGAATATCAAGGAATTTGTCAGCTGCTTTGAAAAGTACGTTGTTGAAAATATCACTGAAGATTCATTGGTTCCAGAGATTACCATCGATTCATTCCTGAATTTAGAAAACATTACTGAGAAATTCTATAGTGTGCTTAAACAGTTTGCTCCTTTCGGCCCTGGAAATATGTCCCCGGTTTTTGCCTCCGACGGAGTAATGGACACTGGTCATGCCAAAATTGTAGGGAATAATCATCTGAAACTACAAGTCTGCTATCCTGATAATCGAAATATCTCGTTTAATGCAATTGCCTTTGGGCATTCTGATAAAATGGAGATAATCAGAAAAAAACTCCCATTCGAACTCTGCTATTCCATTAATGAGAATGTGTGGAGAGAACGCAGTAGTTTACAATTAATGGTTAAGGATATTCGTATCAATCAATACTAATATAAAAACTTTGAAAGGTCGCATCATACAATCCACAGGCAGTTGGTATCAGGTAGAAACTGATGACCAAAAAGTATATGCATGTAAACTGCGTGGCAAATTCAAAATTAAAGGAATAAAATCTACCAACCCAATTGCTGTAGGTGATTGGGTGGAATTTGATTGGAATCAAGAACAATCTGTTGGAATAATTAATAAAATCCATGATAGGCAGAACTACATTATCCGCCGCTCGGTAAATCTTTCAAAACGCTCACATATTATTGCTTCCAATATGGATCAAGCAATAGTAGTAGTTACTATATCTCGACCACGAACTAGCACAGGTTTTATCGATCGGTTTATGGTTACTTCCGAAGCATATCATATTCCTGCTGTATTGGTTATAAATAAGATGGATTTGTATTCTGATATTGAATTGGAGCAAGTAAAGGTATTAAAGAATCTCTACCAAAAAATTGGTTATCAATGTGTTGAAGTATCAGCCTTGGATGGCACTAATTTAGATCAGCTTAAAGAAATAATGCGCGACAAAGTAAGTCTAGTTTCTGGTCACTCAGGAGTTGGCAAATCAGCGCTAATCAATGCTTTGGATAGTTCCAAGGATATCCGTATTGGCGAAATATCCGAAGTACATAAAAAAGGAACACATACCACTACTTTTGCTGAGATGCATTTTCTGGATTTTGGAGCGCATATTATTGATAGCCCAGGGATAAAAGAATTTGGCTTATTCGATTTTGAGAAATCAGAACTTAGTCACTATTTCCCTGAAATGCAGAGATTATTAGCAGATTGCAAATTCAATGATTGTACGCATACCAACGAACCCGGCTGCGCCATTAAACCCGCTGTTGAAAGTGGTGAAATAGCATTTAGTAGATTCGAAAACTACCTAAATATGTTGGC
>JAOZKO010000376.1 GCA_029935325.1 Bacteroidales bacterium | reverse complement strand
TTTCATAAGAAATAACCTTTATAAAGAAAGTATTTCTTTAAATCCTTCTTGAGAAGTTGTACGCTTAGCTGAAGATGTTACATGGAAAACTTTAACAGTATATGTATAAGATGTTTTTGGTGCTCCACTAACATTAGCAATAGTTACATTATACTCAGTATCTCCTGTAATTCCACCAGGGAAATTACCTGCAGGCTCCCAAGCTATACGAGCATCAGGGGCTCCTGATTGTGCTGATTGGTGAATAATAGAACATGCAATATTTGCACCTGCTTTATTAGTCATACTTACTGTTGCACTGTTGAAATTAGCTCCTTGAATAGAGAATGACCAACGAGGAAAAACTAAAGATGAAGGCATATAATCAGCTGGAGGATATGCAACAAACTCAATATTTACAGCAGGACCACTAGTATTATCTCCCCACATTAAACAGTTTGCTGTCCAATTATTGTCAGCAGGATTATAACAAGAACCAGTTCCCATAGCAGTAAGCTGAGGAAATAGAATCCATGCACGGTGACCAACAGCTAAGTTATTTGCTCCTGGGTCCTCAATATAACCACTTACAGCATTTACTGAATGCATTGCTGATAATTCTGCACTACCATTACTGACAGCAAGATTACCATGACCTGCTGCATCAGCAGCTCCAGCAGTATAACAAAGTCCACCACTTGGGTAATGAGTAATTGTATGGTTAGCAATCATATAAAGTGCTGCTTCTTGGCACTTCTGATTTTGACTTGAATTCAATGTAATATTATCAGGAAGACCAACTAATCGACGATAATAGTTAACTCTTTGAATAACGTTATTACGAACTGTATTGCTAATTTCTCCAGAAGCGCAACCAGTAGTTGATCCCGTCCATGCAATAGGAATTGCTTTGGTGCCAACATAATTGTCTTCATAATCTTTTTTAGCGGCATCAAGTCCAGTTAGTACTTCTTCTTCCTCATCCTTGCCACAACTGCTAATAGTAAATCCTAAGAACAATAGGAAAAGACTAGCAAATAAAATTCTCTTATTCATAATTTTGTGTGTTAATTTAATTAATATTCTATAATTGCTTGATTTATTGTTTTCTACGCTTTTTCTCCTTCATTATTAGGCTTAGCTCTCTGCCTGATTGCCCTTGAGCTGATGTATTTTCCTCAGCACGGCGCAATAGGTATGGCATAACATGTTTTACAGGTCCATATGGTAAATACTTAGCAACATTATAATCTAGCTTTGCAGTATTAAAACTAATATGGTCACTCATGCCATATAGTTGAGAGAACCAACAACGGTTATCATCTTTAGCTAAACCTTTTTCTTCCATCAGGTCAACTAAATATTGTGATGAATATTCGTTATGAGTTCCATTAAATATCGTAATTCGATCGATATTGTCAATGCAATATTTTAAAGCTGCATTATAATCTCTATCTGTTGCTTCTTGATCGGGTTGAATTGGGTCCTCATATCCTTTCTCCTCTGCTCTTTCCCTTTCAATTTCCATATATGCACCACGTACGAACTTAGCACCAAGGAAATATCCACCATCAATTGCCATCTTATAGGATTTGTCTAAATATGCTAATCTATCGTGGCGGTACATCTGAAATGTATTAAATACAATAGCCTTTTCTTTGTTGTAAAGAGCCATTTCAGTATTTGTTACTTCATCAATAATATTCTGGTACCACGAGTGCTCTGCATCAATAAGAATTGGAATATCAGATTCATAAGCCGTTTTGCATAATTCATGAAGTCTATTTCTAAATTGTAATTCTTCTTCTTTTTCTTGATTAGTCATTTCAGTCTTTAGACTGGCTTTTTCAAGAACAATAGAACGCCCCATAGCTGTGGGCTTAAATACTGCAAAAGGAATATTAGGATCCTTTCCTGCATTTTTAATTGCTCGAAGAGTCTCTTCAAAAGCAAGTTGAATATCTTCTGCTTCTTCCTTTCCTTCTACTGAATAGTCCAAAACAGCTTTTACATTATACTCTTCTAATTTGCGAATTGCATCATGACAACTATCTATACTTTCGCCGCCAACGAAGTGTTGATATATTGTTGGCTTAACAGCCCAATTTATTGGAAAATGAATAGCAAGCGCCAAGCTTAGCATCTTGTTTCCCGCTTTTACAATTCCCGGATTAGCAATGGTCTTAAACAAAACATATGCTTTGCTCAAATCCGCATTACTCTTAGCCGCAAAGGCTACTTCTGTATTATTAAAATCAATATTCATAAATCTTTAGTTAGGGGTTATACTATTAAAAAAAATACTAATAATGCCACTTAATAAAGAACTACATTGGTAAAGAGGTTCGGCTGCAAATGTAATGTTATTTTTTTCAATTTATAGTGTTTTTATATAGAATTATTCTAAATTAACATGATTTTTCTCATAATTAGTAATAGAAAGAAAATCAGATAAATAGGTGATATTTTTATTGATAATGTGTGCTGTATTGTTACAATTTATGAGTTTGTTTGATTTTAAACAATGTTTTTAATAAGGATATTAATTCCTTTTTTATTGTAAAGGAATTAATAGTTTTTCGCTAGCTTCCTTTTGTAGAGTTTTCGGACTACATTATGATTTAGTGTGATTGGCATATTAGTTATTTCGTAGCAATTCCTTAGGGTGAAACTAAAGGTTTGCTCTACATATTTTGAGGATATTTCTTCTTTCAATTTAATAATTGCTCGGATAATGACCACCTTCTTTTTTAAAGGTGGATATTGCTGCGGTTTGAAAATTTATAATGTCTATTATTTAATACTCCGTTAATGTTTTATATAAATCACACAGTCAGGCGATTACAGCTTTAT
>JAOZKO010000375.1 GCA_029935325.1 Bacteroidales bacterium | reverse complement strand
CAGTTCCTAAGTCATATAAGTGTCAATGCTAAACTGATTCCGTAAAGATTTACTAAGAAAGCAAGAAACAACTAAAGGAAAGTATGAGGTTTGCCCTACCGTGGAAACTTGAAAATGCATACTTCTCATTGAAAATGCTAATGAGCAGAATAGCAATATTTCTGGCATGGTAGAGATTGTAAATACTGATAATGAGGCAGAAGCAAGAGTGCTAATTGATAATACACTTTTTGTAAAAGATGGAGTTACTCCATATCAATTATTTCCAATGGGTGCTTTTTATCTTGGAATTAAGTAATGAATATTCCGTTAATGTTTTATATAAATCACACAGTCATGCGATTACGGCTTTATACAATGATATCTAATATTCACAAAATCAACACTCTATGTATTGGCGTCTTTGCGAGAAACAAAAACTCAACGAACTATTGAAGTAAAGACATACTAAATCTATTGCTTAATAATACTGCGACTGTAAAACAATTTATCCTGCTCTATAATAATATGATATATCCCCTTTGGATAATTGTTTAGCTCAATATTTTGATTTGCATCAATACGTTTATTCATCAGCAATATTCCTCTGGATGAGAATATCTTAAGATTAACAACGCCATATACTCCAATAATTTCTACGCTATTTGTGGTGGGATTGGGGTATAATCTAAGTTTCTGATTTACTGATAGATTATTGACACCGTCAATAATATCAATATAATCTATTATACTTGTGCTATCTTCACCAAAGCAGTTGCTAATCTTTAGCGAAACAGTATATTTTCCTGGCAGAAACTCATGTTGTGGGTTACGCAAATTGGAACTGCTTCCATCGCCAAAATACCAATACCACTGTTGAATATCAGCTCTTGATGTATCATAAAATTGGACTTTATTGATAAAACCATTATTAATCAACTCGGATCTAAAACCTGCAATTGGATTTAATTGGAAGAAAAAATTCTCGGTGGCAATATTTGATTTTATTGTATCGATTAAGCCAATACCAGGTACATTAACGACATTGCTTAAAGCAATTCCCACCTGAAATTCATTACAACTAGAATCTAACAGGCTACTACTAATATTATAGCTTATAATATTGCTTGGTACTGTGTCAATTGCAACTAATTTTTCACAGAAAGTATCAGTGCGATAAATAATATATTGTGAGAAATTCGCATTTGTAAAGGCAGTCCAATTTAAAATAAAATTATTATTTACATCTTTATTAATACTTGCATATAAGGAATTAATGGAATCACTTTTAATCCACTCAATATTAGCGGAATCTACTGCTGTAATTTTATATGATTGTTGCCTAGAAACCAAGCTACTATCGCTATGGGTAAAATATGGTGGCGAAGAAGCATTAACATAACCAATGCTATCGTACTGCCCGTTGTTATTGAGGCTATATATTTTATCGTATGCTAAATGCGAAAAGCTATCACGTTCATATATCAAAATATTTTCGCAATTGCTTTTATCATAATTTACCAATATAAGGTTATGAGTATAGTTATTCTGTTGCCCAGTATAAATTCCCTGCTCAGCCTCTAAATTATAGGCAAAATCTTTAATGGTAAGTTGCTGTGCTCCAATAGGTACATCCATGCGTATCCAGCCATAATGCCATTTATTATTAATCTTAATTCTAATTCCTAAATACCCATTTGTAACACCATTTATCCATTCGCCGAGATGATATGGAACATTATAAAAAAACATATACATTATGCGCACAGCATCATTAGGTCCAAGTTTTACAACCCATGATTTATTGTCTGCATTGGCATCAACAAGTATATTTGAATCTAATTTATAAGTATAAAAGTGAGAAGGATCATAAGGCGGTGGATTTCCAACAAATTCAACATTAGTATGCAATAGTGTTACACCCACACCATGGGCATCTTGGTTAGGGATATTACTTTCCTGAGTAAAGATTAGGTCATCAATCCCATCAGAATTTATATCAATGGTATCGATGGTATTATTGAGAATCTTATCGGGAACAATATCAACATATTGTATCTGTGATATTGAGCTAACTGATATAGCTAAAAACAAAAGAAGTGTTGATATTTTAATCATATTATTCATCCTTGAAATTATAGAAGCAGTTATAATAAAACAACAAAAATAGAGTAAATAAATGTTTCGATTACCTAAGATGGTAAAGTATTGATATTAAATTATTATAAATTTACTATTTTTGCCAACAATTAATTACCATTACTTAAATTTGAACAATAATATCATTAATCTTAAAATAATACACAATGATAAGAAATGCTATAATATCAATAATGTTTATTCTAGTTTCGACCTCAAACCTATGGGCAACAGATGCTGATAGCACTTTTACGTGGCCAAGAGAAATAGATACCAAAAAAGGTAATATTACCCTCTATCAACCTCAGTATGAAAAATATGAATCTAATATTCTGGAAGGCCGCATGGCTGTATCCATAAAGGTAGAAGATAAAGATTTACTGTTTGGTGCTGTTTGGTTCATGGCTCGATTGTCAACAGATAATGAGGCACGTACTGTTGTTTTGGAGAAAATGGAAATAATAAGAGTAAATTTTCCTGATGTGGAAGATCAAGTTAAAATTGAGGAGTTTACTAGCTTTCTTTCCAAAGAGGTTGAGTCATGGGATGTAATGATGTCATTGGATAGATTTATTGCAGGGATGAGCGAAATAGAAAATCAGAGAGACCTATCAGTAAAATTAGATAATACTCCCCCAGATATATATTTCAGAACTTCACCAAGCGTTTTAATTAGTATTGATGGTGAACCAAAGCTAAAGACTGATGAAAATACAAAGCT
>JAOZKO010000006.1:8062-26306 GCA_029935325.1 Bacteroidales bacterium | reverse complement strand
AACCTCGCAATTTCTCCAAACTCAACTTCTCTCGCTCTCCTCTTTCCTCTGTCCTCAACCAAAGCTTTATGGTCAGATGAAAGATTATTATTATTAATTTCGCCCAATCAATAAATTGAAAATTAAACAAATATATAACAGCATGGTTGGATAGCTTTGACGTTGTGAATCATGTAAATAAATGCTGTTGACAGCACGGAAATTAACAAATATAAGATGAGGCAAAAAATGCCATATAATGGACCAGAATATTATACTAAAATATTATAAAAAATGTCACTGACTGTTTACACTATAAGCTATAAGCTGATGTGATTTTACAGAAAAGTAAAGACTTATAAAGAACATTTATGAAAATAAAAGAAATCAATATACTTAAAGGAGTTGAAAGAGTTGGAAATGCTTTGCCTCATCCTGCCGCTTTATTTGGAATATTCGCACTAATAACCTTGCTAATATCTTTTATAGGTTATTATCTACAATGGGGAGGAGTTAATCCAGCTACAGGAGAAACCATTAATATTGTAAACCTACTTTCTAAGGATGGGCTTCACAAAATTATTCTTGAAATGGTTGATAGCTATACAGGTTTTGCACCTTTAGGTATAGTTATGGTAGCTATGCTTGGAATAGGTATTGCCGAAAGTAGTGGGCTTATTAAATCTTCGATAAACCTATTACTTATTAAAGCACCTGAAAGTTCAATAACTTTTTTGATAGTCTTCACAGGAATACTTTCAAATATCGCTTCAGATCTTGGATATATTTTGGTTATTCCTTTAGCAGGAGTTATTTTTCACTCTTTAGGCAGACATCCTATAGCTGGTATGGCTGCAGCATTTGCAGGTGTGAGTGGTGGATTTAGTGCAAATTTATTTATAGGAACTATCGATCCTTTACTTGCCGGATTATCAACCGAAGCTGCACAAATTGTAGATCCAGAATATTATGTGATGCCTACAGCCAATTATTATTTTATGGTAGCTTCTACTCTAGTAATTGCTTTTACGGGTACATGGGTAACCAAAGCTATTGTAGAACCCAGACTTGGTAAATATACTGGGGACATAGCACAAGAGGAAATCTCAAAATTAAACCCTAAAGAAATAAAAGGACTTAAATGGACAGCCGTAGTTTTTCTCATGTTTATAGCTCTTATTGCCATTGGCCTTATTCCTAATAATGGAATTTTGCGTGGTGCTGATAATACTATATTTCATTCGCCTGTATTTAAAGGATTTATTGCTGTATTATTTATTGTAGCAGGAACTTGCGGAATTGTTTACGGATACATAAGTGGCACTTTTAAAAAACATCAGGATGTTATAAATGGAATGAACAGTAGTTTTAAAGGTTTGATTTCATTTTTGGTTTTAGTCTTTTTTGCTTCACAATTCGTTGCATGGTTCAAATGGAGTAAACTTGGTATTTTGATTGCTGTAAAAGGAGCTGCATTCCTTCAAACTGCAGATTTAGGGCTTATTCCTTTAGTAATTATGTTTATTATTATTTCGGGTATAATTAATATGTTTATGGGTAGTGCATCGGCAAAATGGGCTATTATGGGTCCTGTTTTTATTCCTATGTTTATGCTATTGGGATATTCTCCCGAACTATCGCAGGCAGTATTTAGAATAGGTGATAGTGTTACAAACCTAATTTCTCCTATGATGAGCTTCTTTGCTCTGATTATTGTCTATTTTGAAAAATATGATTCAAAATCTGGCATAGGATCACTTATGGCTACTATGTTGCCATATTCAATTGCTTTTTTCATAGCTTGGACTGTACTAATGATAATCTGGATTATGTTTGGTTTACAACTTGGTCCAGATGCCGGATTGTACTATATCAAATAGTTTGATTTATGGATACATTATAAATAGACATAAATCTCCTAAAGCAATAGTTCGTTGAGTTTTTGTTTCTCGCAAAGACGCCAAGACGCAAAGTGTTGATTTTGTGAATATTATACATTATTGCATAAAGCCGTAATCGCCTGATTGTGTGATTTATATAAAACATTAACGGAGTATTACTAAAGAATATTAGGATGTAAAGTCTGAAAAGATGCTTTACTGCTGTAAATACCTTAATACTTATGGGTTATACTAAACCGACATAGAAATTTGTAATATTAAGAATGCTCGCACCCAATAATTTATTGAGCTCCTTTACTATATTCTCATTGAAGTTTTCCTTAATGAATTATATATGTTAATAAATTATGGAATACGTATATGGTAGATTTGGAGGTTTTAGCTACTTTTGGTTTTGTTGAATGGGACATTACTACAAAAATTTAAAATTACATTTGTCTGGAGTGATCTTTTAGAAATTTAATAAACATTATATTTAATTTATATGCATATGAAGAAGTTTGTATTTTTTGTTTTAATAGTTATAATATCTGTAGGATTTAGTATATCGGATAAAAATACTGATCGTTTAACTACCGTTGTTTATACAAAAAGTGAGAATAAAAATATTGATTATATAAAGGACATTAAACCAATATTAGAAAAAAGATGCGTTGTTTGCCACTCGTGTTACAATTCACCCTGTCAACTAAAGTTAAGCTCATACGAAGGATTAGACAGAGGAGCTACAAAAAAATTAGTGTATGCAACAAGACTTAAAGATGAAGACCCAACTCGCTTATTTATTGATGCTAAAAACACCGAAGAATGGCGAAAGAAAGGATTTTACTCAGTAACTGACACAAGTGCTTCAGATGGAAACTCTTTGACGATGCTTATGCTGCACCAAAAAAGAATTAATCCTAAAAGTGAAGGGTTTTATGATTCGGAAAATGATCTTACATGTAGTGAAACAGCAAAAGAGCTAAGAAAATTTTTTGACGAAAACCCACATAAAGGTATGCCATATGGTTTTCCTGAGTTAGAAGACGAAGAGTACGCTTTATTGATGACGTGGCTGAGCGAAGGTGCTAAAAACAGTGTTGCTGAAGCTAAAACAATTGACCCAAATATAGAAAAATGGGAAGCTTTTTTTAATGAAAAAGCAGTAAAAAACCAAGTAATGTCAAGGTATATATACGAACATTTGTTTATTGCTCATATTTATTTCCCTAGCGATGAGAGTAGGTTTTATGAACTAATTCGTTCAAAAACACCACCAAACCAACCTATTGATATTATAGCTACAAGATATCCGTTTGACTTAGCAGAAAGTGAAAATGTATATTACAGATTAAGAGAAATAACTTCAACTATTGTTGACAAAACACATATGGTTTATGAGTTTAGCGACGCAAAAATGAAGAGATACGAATCTCTGTTTTTAGAACCTAAATGGAATGAGCAGGCTTATATGCCAAGTTATAGTATAGATACTAGCGCAAATCCATTTTTAGCATTTGAACAAATACCTGCAAAATCTAGATATGAGTTTTTATTAGATAATTCATACTTTATTATTTCAACATTTATCAAAGGACCAGTTTGTAACGGGCAAATAGCCTTAAATGTTATTCACGACCATCTTTGGATTATGTTTTTAGATCCAAAATATGATTTGAGTGTCACAGATAATGATTTCTTGAAAAACTCTATTCATAATTTAGCTTTACCTAACCAAGAGGGAGGAGAAGCGAATATTCTTAAGGTTTTGAAAAGTGAACACTATAATCACCAGGCAACTAAGTATTATAAATTTAGAAATGATGAATACAGTAAATCATATAAAGATGGTTTTAACTTAGATTTTTTATGGAAGGATGAAAATAATAATAATTCTCTTTTAACCGTATATCGACACTACGATAGTGGCTCACTACACAAAGGAGCATTAGGAGGTTTACCTCGAACTCTTTGGGTAATTGATTACCCTTTATTAGAACGGATTTATTACTCATTAGTTGCAGGTTTTGATATTTTTGGAACTGCTACTCACCAAGTGTTGGTAAGGCAATATATGAACAGATTACGAATTGAAGGAGAGAGTAACTTTTTAGACTTTTTACCGAAAAAAGTAAGAAAAGAAACCTTTGAAAGTTGGTATTTAGGTAATATGTCAGAGCTTATCACAAATTACCATACAACAACAACAGAAACTGCTATTAATTTTAAAACAGATAATTACAAAGAGGAGTTTACATTACAAGCATTAAATAAGTTTGGTTTACAGAAAGATAAAATAAATTACTCTAAAGATGTAGATTTAGGTAAAGATGTTCTAAAAAATATTACGACAAAAGACGATATTGAGCAAGCATTTAGTTATTTATCGCAAACCAATATAGCAAGCAATATAATAGCATACGATATAAAATATATAAACCTAGCGCATATACGAATCAGAATGAATAACAGTGAAGATTTAATGTATTCTATGCTTGTTAATCGATGGCACGACAATGTATCTTTTATGTTTAAAGAAGAGTCGAGATTAGATGTAACAAAAGACAGATTAAATTTTATTGAAGGTTTTATAGGTTCATACCCAAATATATACCTTGATATTAAAGAAGATGAAATTTCTGAGTTTTTTGAACTTCTTTCAACTCATAGCCACGAAAATGAGTACTATAAAAGAGAAATTAAAAAGTTTAGTGTAAACAGATCAAATAAGGACTTTTGGCATGTTTACGACTGGTTTCAGAATAAATATAATGAAAGTGACAAATTAAATTCTGGTCTTTTTGATTTGAATAGATATTACCCTATTGCCGAATAAGTCTATGACTTTGACCTTAAGTATCTAACAAAAAATAGGCACATAAGTAGTCAAATACTTGTATTTCTAATACGGGCTAAGGCCCGTTGAGAATCAATATTATTAGGCGGGGCATTATTTATTCTGAGCGGAGTCGAAGGGATGCCCCCTTAATAAAACCACATATAAAGCCTGCACGAAAACTGTTAAATATTACCTGCTTTTGTCGGCAGATAGGCGATATGATAGCTTTTGGATATCATTAATTTCTTTATCTATAGCAGCTTATAGTGTCACTCTATAATTAAAGTGGCTTGTTTTATAAATATATTTGATTATTCGTTTTATTAATATCAACGAATCAAACATTGATATATAAGGCATAAAGCTATGTAAACGATAATAAATTGGTTGGTAGATAGCCCATAGTCCTTCAGCTTAATCCGAGACAAAAAAGACTACGATTTTATTATATGAACTTATTTTTGTATTTTTGGGGCATATTAAAATAATATGGGATAAAATGGGACATATAAATGAGCTTAAAAAACTACCACCACAAAGAGATAAAGTTGAAACTGTAAGTATACTTAGGCAACTGAGTAAGACTTCTCAAACTCTTGGTGAATTAAAAGGGGTGGCAAAGACAATCCCAAATCAAGCAATGCTGATTAACGCTGTGGTTTTACAAGAAGCAAAGGATAGTTCTGAGATTGAAAATATTATTACTACACAAGATGAATTATACAAAGCTCTTGCTACAAAAAGAAAGCAACCAGTTGAAATTAAGGAAGTCATTAATTATCGAAAAGCAATTTTTACAGGAGCTGAGTTGATTGAACATCAAGGTTTTTTAAGGACAAAAGATATTGAGAGTATTCAAAAAACTATTATTGAAAATAATGCAGGTATAAGAGCAATGTCAGGAACGGTCCTGAAAAATGACAGAACCGGAGAAATTGTTTACACACCACCTCAAGAGAAAGATGAAATACTAGATTTATTAAGTAATTTTTTAGAACATTTTAATGTTAATCAAACAGATTTGTCACCATTAATAAATTTAGCTATTTTACACTATCAATTTGAAAGTATTCATCCATTTTATGATGGAAATGGAAGAACAGGTAGGATTTTAAACATATTATATCTGATTATTCACGACCTACTTGACATCCCGATTTTATACTTGAGTTCCTATATTAATGAAAACAAAGCAGAATATTACAAATATTTAAATCAAGTAAACAGATTAGATCACTGGGAAGACTATATTTTATATATGCTCAAGGCAATTGAGGAAACAGCAAGTAATACCATACAAAAAATAAATAAAATTAAACAACAATTAGATCAAACTGTTGAAATAGTCAAGAGAAAAGCACCGAAGACTTATAGAAAAGAGTTAGTAGAGTTACTTTTCGAGCAACCTTATTCAAAGATTGAATTTGTTGTTGAAAAATTGAAAGTTGAAAGGAAAGCTGCATCAAGATATTTAAAGACACTTGAAGATATAGGCGTTTTAAAATCTGAAAAGATAGGACGAGAGAATTTGTATTTGAATATAGAATTAATTGAAATATTAAAACACTAAGCACAATCAAGTAGGCCGCCCCACCAGATAATCTGATATGGAGAGCCTATCTAGCGAAGCACGCATTAATACACCCTATGACAAAACTCATAAATAATTTTTGGATATCATTAATTTCTTTATCTTAGCAGCTTATAGTGTTACTCTATAATTAGAGTGGTTGATTTTATAAATACGGTATAAATGACAGTAAATGGACTTGTATATAGCTAGTTAATTTTAATTAATAGAATATGATTAGAAAATTATCATTCATAGTAATTATTTATTTAACAGTTGTTATTATAAACTCTTGTTGCGATGATGTAACAAAGTATAGCGTGAAGTTTATAAATTTTGAAATAAAGATAAAGAATAAAATCATTGATTTAAACGATAACTTAGAATTTAATTTAGACGCAATAGATTCAATAGTAGGCATTGCTTGTAATCGTCAAAATTTACAACTAATAAATTCTTTATATGCATTTGATTGTTATGAAGAACCCTATTATATACCAATAGCGACTGTTGACCAGTTCAAGGTAAAGCTTTTATCAGATTTTAATAATGAATTTCAAATAAATGATTACATAACTGACAAAATGAAGGTTAGGTTCTTCAACTCAAGAAGTAGTAAAATCGAAATTATTCCATTGCAAGATTTTTTTCAATTAATTAGAGGTGATGATTGGGCGCCTAGCAGAAGTGCTGAATTACAGAACGCAACATATATTCTTGAAACTAGACCTACTATTGACAGTTTGCAAATATTTGAATTTGAGTTTTATTTGACTGATAATTCAATGATTACGAGCACAACTGATACAATAGAATGGAAATAAAACAAGTCTCACATGAGTAACTAATTTTAACGTTAGTTGGAACTAAAATACATGACTTAGGAGATGGAGATTATTTAGTGGATTAATTGTAAATTACTTAGATTTATAAGTATATAATGAAGGATATAAGAGAACTAATATTTAGGAAAAATGTTACAACAGATATTGAATTTGATATACTAGTAAAAGCTATTCGTAAATACAAAAGCATTCACATAAATAGAAATATTATAAGAGATAATTTAATAGACTTAGATTTCGTATATGATGAAAGAAGTTTAAATAGTACTAAATGCTTAAATGCAAAGATAACAAAGTCGATTCAATGCCGTAAAAAGTCAATATTACAAATAAAATTTAATGCTATTTATTTAATTTTTGTTTTTGTAGTTTTAACATTATTAGTGTCAATTATTGTATTTGATGGGGGAATTCAATTAACAACAGGAATAATAGTATTAATTGTAATATTAACATTAGTATATTTATTGCTAAGATATTTTTTTGAACAGAATATTAGAAAACTGATATCTGAATTGAAACAACTAATTATAAATAACACTATCTAACAGATATATTAATAGCCACCCTATGGGATGACAACACCACATATCCAAAACGTTAGCTAAAAGCAAAGTCAATGATACAAAACATTTATAATTTATTAGATAGTGAATTATTTCGTGATAAAATCGAAATGTATATTGGTGATAGAACTTTGTCAAGTCTTGCTAATTTTCTAAATGGAGCTTTCTTTACACTGAAATTATACGAAATAAATAGAGACAATCACGAGCCTGATTTTGATAAATTTCATGATTGGGTGGCAGAATATTATAATTGGAAAGAGTCAACAAGTGGTTGGAAAAACATAATACTTAAAGAGAGTAATAATGATGAGAAAAGCGCTATTGATGAGTTTTTCAAAATTTATGATAAATTCAAAAGCTTTACAAAAGATGTTAAATGAGTAATCAAGAAAATAAAAACATATCGCCACAAAACAAACTCGTAGTATTTCACGACAAAGAAATTCGCCGTGCTTGGCATAATAGTGAATGGTATTACTCTTTAGTTGATATAGTGGCAGTGCTTTCTGAGAGTAAGAATCCAACCGATTATTTAAAAAAGATTAGAAAGCGTGACAAAGAACTGAAAAACTACATAGGGACAAATTGTCCCCAGGTAGAAATACTGACTACATCGGGTAAAAAACGTAAAACGCTATCGGGAAACACTAAAAATGTATTCCGTCTAATTCAATCCATTCCATCGAAGAAAGCAGAACCATTTAAACAATGGTTGGCACAAGTAGGGAAAGAACGTTTGGATGAAATAGAAAACCCAGAACTGGCACAAGAGCGGATGAAGTCCATTTACGAGCAAAAAGGTTATCCGCAAGATTGGATAGACAAACGCCTCAGGGGGATTGCAATTCGCCAAAACCTCACAGATGAATGGAAAGCAAGGGGGATTATAGAGAAAAGAGATTATGCAATATTGACCGCTGAGATTTCAAAAGCTACCTTTGGTATGACCCCAAGTGAATACAAAGAGTTTAAAAATCTTCCAGTAAAATCAAAAATCAATCTTCGTGATAATATGGACGATTTAGAATTGATTTTTACAATGTTGGGAGAACGCGTAACTACAGAATTATCGCAAGAAGAAAAACCTGAAACATTTCGGGAAAACAAGAACGTAGCAAAAAGAGGCGGCAAAGTGGCAGGCGATGCGCGAAGAAATACCGAGAAAGAATTGGGGAGAAGTATAATTTCCGATGAGAATAATTTAGATGTTGGTCAAGGCAAGTTAGAAATAGAATAAATAGCCCTCATTAGGCTCGTAGAGCCAAGAATGAAGCAAATGATGAACCACTAAACACCCCCCATATAGCCTAGCAAACCAAAAAAAGGGCTCTACTAAAGTAAAATACTTAAGATAAAGCCCTTTTTCTATAATATTATTGTTATTAAGTTCTATAGGGTCTCGTGAGGGTTTCATTGAAATATTTTGATCCCTAATTTTATCAGTAAACAGTAATCGGTATTCAGTAATTTGTAATTGGCAGTCAACAATCATGTTACTGATAACTGAATACTGAATACCGATTACTGAATACCGATTACTCTTTTAAAACTCATTAATAAATAAGTATAGAACCCACTGCATGTCCCAATTATCTGGAACAAAACTAGTAGAACCTATTATTAAGCGCCTAAGCTAGCAACCATTACAGCCTTAATAGTATGTAAGCGGTTTTCAGCTTCATCGAAAACAATACTTGCCTCTGACTCAAAAACTTCTTCAGAAACTTCCATTGAATCAATACCAAACTTTTGATAAATTTCTTCACCAACCTTTGTATCGCGATTATGGAAAGCTGGAAGGCAATGCATAAATTTTACATTTGGATTACCTGTGGCTTCCATTGCTGCTTTATTAATTTGATATGGCATAAGAAGCTCAATACGCTCTTTCCATACTTCATCAGCTTCACCCATACTCACCCATACATCGGTATAAAGAAAATCACAACCTTTAACACCTTCTTCCAAATTATCAGTAACGGTAATTGTTGCACCAGTTTGCTTAGCAATTTCTCTTGCCTGAGCAACAAGCTCTTCGGTAGGCTGAACAGCCTTTGGAGCTACAGAGCGGAAATCCATTCCCATCTTAGCTGCACCAATCATTAACGAATTACCCATATTATTACGAGCATCGCCCAAATAAGCGAAACTTACTTTATGAAGTGGCTTATCGCTATGCTCCATCATTGTAAGAAAATCTGCCAAAATCTGTGTTGGGTGAAATTCATTTGTTAAACCATTCCAAACAGGAACGCCAGCAAATGCTCCAAGCTCTTCAACTATTTCCTGGCCAAAACCGCGGTACTCAATACCATCATACATACGACCCAATACTCTAGCGGTATCTTTCATGGTTTCTTTTGCTCCTATTTGCGAACCCGATGGGCCTAAATAAGTAACATTTCCACCTTGATCATAAACTGCTGTTTCGAATGCGCAACGTGTACGAGTAGATGATTTTTCAAAAATTAAAGCAATATTCTTTCCCTTTAATGTTTGCTGCTCTGTACCAGCATATTTTGCTTTTTTCAAATCTAATGAAAGGTCCAATAAAAATTTTATTTCCTTTGGTGTGAAGTCCGAAAGCTTCAAAAAATTGCGGTTTCTTAAATTATATGCCATGATGATAAATTATTATGTTAATGAATTGTTAAACTATTATATCCTTATTTGTTGTCAAATTAATTAATTCTTGTTCCTGAGTTTTCTTCTTTAAGGTTACTAGCATCTGTAATTACTGTTTCTTTTCCTCCATTTGCTACAAACTGAATTCCAGCGCGAACTTTTGGCGCCATGCTACCTTCGGTAAATTGTTTGTCCTCCAAATGCTTTTCCATTTCTTTCACACTTACATTGTGAAGTTCTTTCTGTTCTGGTGTATTGAAATTAACCATAACATGCGAGATATCTGTAATAATAAAGAAGGCATCAGCTTTAATATTGCTAGCAAGAGTAGCAGAAGCTAAATCTTTATCAATAACAGCATCAATACCTTCAAGCCTACCAGTTTTTTTGATATAGGCAGGAATTCCTCCTCCTCCAGCAGTAATAACTATATTTCCTTCACGAGCTAGTTTTTCTACAATCTCCCAATTACTTATTTCTTTTGGCAAAGGCGAGGCCACAACTCTTCTCCATCCTCGGCCTCGTGGGTCTTCCTTAAATTTCCACCCTTGCTCAAGCATATGATCCTTTTCTTCAACAGTATAATATGGACCAACTGGTTTTGCAGGGTTCTTAAAAGCAGGATCATTTTCCGAAACCAGAACTTGAGTAATCAAGGTTACTATATTCTTCTTCACTCCTCTTTCAAACAATACATTTCGCATTTGTTGCTCAATCATATACCCAATTGACCCCTGTGTTTCAGCAACACAAATATCCATCGGTTGTTTTGGAATGTCAAAAACCTTAAAACCAGCCTCATGTTGAAGCATTACATTGCCAACCTGAGGTCCATTTCCGTGACTGATTACCAAATTATAACCTTGTTCAAGTAAATAAGCAACTTCATTGCATGCTTCAAATATATTTTCTTCTTGCTCGCTAATGGTTCCTTTCTGCCCACTTTTAAGTAGTGCATTTCCTCCCAAAGCGATAACAGCTAATTTATTCATTATATACGCATTAAAAATTATCAAAAAACCTATTGTATAAGGCCTAAAAAAAATCCTTTATATCTCAAAATTACGATGAGTTTACTGAAATATTTGCTTTAGTTCAAAGCATTCGTTTAGTATAAAAAGGGGGGCAAAGCTAATATAATTTATGG
Organism: Bacteroidales bacterium; assembly: GCA_029935325.1. Lineage (GTDB taxonomy): Bacteria > Bacteroidota > Bacteroidia > Bacteroidales > UBA1556 > UBA6267. The sequence continues at coordinate 14,849 of JAOZKO010000006.1, read as the reverse complement.
ATATTATAAATCATATGCTCAGATTTTTTACTTTTGCAGACAACATATTGTAATTTGCAGTCTCTAATTATACATTAAAAGATTATTATTAGCTGAAATTTAACATATTATGCGCAGAAAATTTCTAACGAACCTAATATTATTAGTTTTTTTAAACTTGCTGGTAAAGACTTATTGGGTTTTTTACATAGATATTGGTGTGCAAAATGAAGTTGGAACATCTGAATATGGATTTTATTTTACTATTTTCAACTTTGCCTTTCTATTTCAGATTCTTCTGGATATGGGAATTACTAATTACAATAATCGAACTATTGCCCAAAACAATCATCTTTTAAGCAAACATTTCAGTAGTATCATAATATTACGATTTTTGTTTGCAATTATATATGGAGCTGTAATTCTAGGCATTGGCTATAGCATGAATTATAGCCCACGCCAAATGCAAATGCTTACAATTATTGGGTTTAATCAATTTCTTTTAAGTCTAATATTATACCTTCGATCAAATATCTCAGCTCTACTACTTTTCAAAGTTGATAGTTTTATTTCTGTCTTAGATAGGATTTTAATGATTGCAATTTGTGCAGTTCTATTGTGGGGAGGAATGCTAGAAGGTGATTTTAAGATTGAATACTTTGTATATGCCCAAACTGCGGCTTATGCTATCACAGCAGTTTTAGCATTTTCCTTTTTGTTTCGCAGAATGAAACTTAAAAGCTTAAACTGGAGTATGCCATTCTTTATTATGATTATCAAGAAAAGCATGCCTTATGCTTTGCTTATTTTCTTTATGGGCTTATATAGCAGAATAGATTCAGTATTGATTGATTATATTTTGCTCGATGATGGAAAGCTCCAAGCAGGTATTTATGCTTCAGCTTTTCGGCTTTTTGATGCGGCAAATAATATGTCTGGATTACTTTTTGCCGGATTGCTATTACCAATTTTTGCAAAATTAATTAAAGAAAAAAGCGACTTGAGCCAATTAGTAAAGCTAAGCTTTACATTATTGTTTATGCTTTCTACAGCAGTTGCTACAATTTCATATTTTTATGGAGAGGCTATAATCAAACTACTTTATCATCAACATGCTCAAGAGGGTTTAGTTGCTTATAACCTCCGAATTGAAGAATCTGGAGATATTTTGAAAATCCTTATGGCTGTATTTGTTTTTACATCCACAACATATATTTTTGGAACATTGCTAACTGCTAATGGCAGTTTACGAAAACTTAATATTATTGCTTTTATTGGTGTAGTTATTAGCTTAATATTGAATATTGCACTAATACCACAAATGCAAGCTCAAGGTTCTGCTTGGGCAAATTTATCAGCACAAGGAGTTACTGCATTACTACAAGTGTATATCGCCTTTAGAATTCTTCCAATCAAATTTGATAGTATATTCCTATTTCGAATGTTTTTCTTTGTATTTATTACAATTGTATTATCATGGGTATCATTACAAATACCAATACATTGGATTGGGAAAATATCAATACTTGGTATCAGTATTATTGGTTTAGCTTTTGCGTTACAGCTATTGAATGTTAAGACTTTCTTAAACATTATTCAAAATGAAAAATAATAGCTAATCCATGGTTTTAAAAGCAGATAATAATTTAAGTAATCTATGGCTCAAGGCATCAGCACTAGGCAGTTTATGGGCAGCCAACGAAATTGTACTCGGTAGTTTCCTCCACAATATTCGCTTTCCGTTAAGTGGCACAATTATGTCATTCTTTAGCGTAATATTTATATTTGCTTTTATCACTCGCTGGCCACAAAAGGGACTTATTATTAGAGCTGGCTTTATAGCCGCCATGATGAAATCAATTGCTCCCAGTGCAATTATTCTTGGCCCAATGGTGGGAATAATAGTGGAGGCAATAATACTAGAAGCTTTCTTTTTTCTTTCCAGGGGTAGATTAGCACTAATGTTATTAGCAGGAGGGTTAGCAGTTTCCGAAGTATTATTTCAAAAAGTATTTACCTTGCTTATTAGTTTTGGTTGGGATATAATGCTTATGATTGATGCTCTATATCAATTTGTAAATAAGCAATTACAAGCATATTCTCTGCAAGGTGAATTGGCTGTAGGCTTGCTATTTAGCATCTATTTTTCAATTGGTGTTATAGGGGCATTAATAGGGATAAGAGCAGGTAAGATGAGTTTTAAAATGGAAAAAGAAGTTGCTGCTGTGCCTATTTTTCAGCAAAAGAAAAACCAAAGTTTATTTGGTGATGAGAAAGCAGAAAAATACTCCTGGTTACTACTGATTATACATTTTACCGTATTAATTGGTGGAATGTATTGGATAAAATACGCACATTGGACTTTATCATTAGCATACGTAGGATTATATTTTGCATTTATAGCTTGGCGATATCATAAAGCTTTTACACATTTGAAAAAGCCGAGTTTCTGGATTATTTTCTTTGTAATTTCTATTTTAGCCGGGCTGTTTTTTAATCAAAAGAGTACAGGGACTTTCTTTAGTTGGGCAGGTTTTGTAATTGGAATAAAGATGAATATAAGAGCCGCTCTGGTTGTAATCTCCTTTGCTGCCATTGGCAAAGAGCTAAAAAGCCCACTAATAAAAACCATAATGTATCAAGGAGGTTTGCAGAATTTCTATAGAGCCTTAAACTTATCCTTTGGAGTTTTGCCCGAAAGTTTAAAAGCTTTTCCTGGTCCTAAAGAAATACTTAGATCACCAATATTACTTGTTTCTAAACTTCTGCTCTACGCTGAAAACCTAATTCGAGAACTTGAGCGAAGAGATAATAATATGGTGCCAATAATAATTATCAGTGGCAATATTCAAGAAGGAAAAACTACCTTTGTAAAGAAAGTAATTCACCGACTCCAACGGCAAGGTATTAATATTGCTGGCTTTACCAGTGAGGTAATATATGAAAACAACCAACGTCAAGGCTACCAACTACACAATATTACTGGCGAATTGAGTATTGAATTATGCAGTATTACTGAGAATGCAAATTGGACAAAGCAGGGGAAGTTTTACTTTAATCCAGAGGCGGTAACAAAGGGAAATCAAATTCTGAAAAATATTCCTAATGATACTCAACTAACTATTTTAGATGAAGTTGGGCCTTTGGAAGTAAAAGGGCAAGGCTGGGGACCAGCAATACAAAAACTTACAGAGGAAAATCAAAGTCCTATGCTATGGGTAGTACGTGATAGTTTGGTAAAAAAGATTAGTAGAAGATGGCCCGTTGGCAAAATATATCACTTTAAATTATCAGATGATTTACCTGCTGCAGATGTTGAAAACATTGCTTTGTACTTAATTAGTGAGTTTGAAAAAACTAATAAACTAAATGAAAAATAAAACTTTAAGGTAAATTAAAAAACAAAAACTGTTTTAGAGTAATCATATCCGTATTTGCCAACATTGATAACACCAATTCCTGACACAGTATCATTATAAGCTTTAATATCTAATTGAACTGGTTGCTCAAATGTATATCTAAACTCCCCATTATCGTCGGTATAACCTACAATATCCACATCATCCTTGGTCATTTCAACTCTAATTTGCGGAACAACCACCATAGTATCAGACATAAGCTTTACCGTAATAACCGCTTCCATGCTCCTGTCTTTCCCACAGGATGGAAGATATACTAATGCGCCTAGCATAAATGCTAAAACAAAAATCCTGATATATTTTTCGGCTTTCTTCATATATATTATAAGAGACAAAAATAATAATAAAAGGTTTGCTGTTTACAGAAAATATTTTCTTATACTAAGCCGTGATAGAAATTTGTATTTAGTAAATGGCATATTTTGTGCCTAGTCGATGCAGTTCCGATAGTTATCGGAATTCTTTGCATAGCCTACGTTACGGAAATAATTCCGATAGCCATCGGAACTAAAGAAGAATAGGTGCAAAAGATGCGTTTAATATTACAACTTTCTATATCGGCTTAGTATTTAAGTTGCTTAACTTGTTATTTCTTATTAACAGCACCCAAAATATTTAATTGATAAGTGTATTTTTGCGCAAATTTTATAAAAACTATGGCAGATATTAATAAATTACAAGATTTTGCATCCCAAGTGCGAAGAGACATTCTTCGTATGGTTCATGCTGTAAACTCTGGACATCCAGGTGGTTCACTTGGTTCTACAGACTTTGTTACAGCATTATACCAGGATATTTTAAGTTATGATTCATCAAATTTTACCATGGAGGGAAAAGGTGAAGATATCTTTTATTTATCAAATGGTCATATATCACCAATGTGGTATAGTATTTTAGCTCATAGCGGTTTTTTCGCAGTAAGTGAGTTGGCTACTTTTCGTAAAATAGGAACCCGACTTCAAGGGCACCCAACAACAGCTGAAGGTTTGGAAGGTATTAGAATAGCTTCTGGGTCGTTAGGACAAGGGTTGTCAGTTGCAATAGGGCATGCTCAAGCTAAAAAGTTGGATAACGATAATCACATAGTTTATACCTTGCATGGTGATGGCGAATTAGACGAAGGTCAAATTTGGGAAGCCGTATTATATGCTGCAGCAAAAAAGGTTGATAATCTAATAGCCACTGTAGATTATAATAAACAGCAAATTGATGGCCCTATTGAAGAGGTAATGAGCTTAGGCGATTTAGCTGCCAAGTGGAAGGCCTTTGGATGGATAGTAATGGAAATGAAAGGTAACGACATGGCTGATATTATAAAGGTAATGGCTCAAGCCAAAGAAGCTGCTCATCAAGGGAAACCTATTGTTGTACTTATGCATACCGAAATGGGAGCAGGAGTTGATTTTATGATGGGAACTCATAAATGGCATGGTGTAGCTCCAAATGATGAGCAACTTGCTAATGCTTTAGGACAATTACCAGAAACCCTCGGGGATTATTAATGAATAATGGTTAGTTTTGTTTTTGTAGTGAACACAGCAACACACTAACACACTAACACACCAACACACTAACACATTGATTACTATGAAAAAATATACATATACAGAACAAAAGGATACCCGCTCAGGATTTGGTGCAGGCTTGCTTGAAGCAGGAAAGAAAAACAGCAATGTTGTAGCATTCTGCGCTGATTTAATAGGGTCGCTTAAAATGGGTGATTTTAAAAATGAATTTCCTGAACGATTTTTTCAAGCAGGAATTGCTGAAGCTAATATGATAGGTATGGCAGCAGGAATGGCAACTGCTGGTAAAATTCCATTTACAGGAACCTTTGCTAATTTTTCTACAGCACGAGTTCTGGATCAAGTTCGTCAATCAATAGCTTACTCAAATAAAAATGTAAAGATTTGTGCTTCACATGCAGGACTTACATTGGGAGAAGATGGTGCAACTCACCAAACAATGGAAGATATTTCTATGATGAAGAATTTGCCAAATATGGTTGTTATTAATCCTTGCGATTATAACCAAACAAAAGCAGCTACTCTAGCAATATTGGACTATGAAGGCCCTGTTTATTTGCGTTTTGGAAGGCCAAAAGTACCAGTTTTTACTCCTGAAGATCAGAAATTTGAAATAGGTAAGGCTATTATTTTTAATGAAGGTGCTGATGTAAGTATCTTTGCAACAGGACATATGGTGTGGAAGGCAATTGAAGCTGGCGAATTATTGGCAGCAAAAGGAATTGATGCTGAAATAATAAATATACATACCATTAAACCTTTGGATCAAAAAGCAGTCTTAGATTCCGTTGCCAAAACAAACTGCGTTGTTACAGCAGAAGAACATCTTCGTAATGGTGGTTTAGGCGATAGTATTGCCCAGCTTTTAGCTTTAAACGCACCTGCACCAATCGAAATGGTTGCCGTTGATGATAAATTTGGTGAAAGTGGACCTCCAGAAGAACTAATGTCGAAATATGGTTTAGATACCGTGGATATTGTGGAAGCAGCTTTGAAAGTTATTAAACGAAAATAACCTATTGCAATAGCGCCAAATTAGCTTTAATATTGCAGGGCAAATAATAAATCTTACTTTTGCATTATGCCCGAATATAGTGATCAAGATATAATCGAATTATGCCGCAGCTCGCAAACCCGCGAGCGCGGCTTTCGTATTTTGATAAAACTCTATAAACAAAGAATTTATTGGCATACCAGACGCATCCTTTATGACCATGAGGATGCCAATGATGTTACTCAAGATGTATTTGTTAAAGTATGGAAAGGCCTCGAAAACTTTAGAGGGGATTCAAAATTATACTCTTGGATATACCGAATTGCAACCAACGAAAGCCTAAATTACCTTCGAAAACTTCAGAAAAATAATAATGTTCCTTACGATCAGGTTGAATATATGTTGGAATCAAGAGTATATAATGAAACCATCTCAGGAGATGAAATAGAAAGAAAACTACATAAAGCATTAATTAAATTACCAGAGAAACAAAGGATGGTATTTAATATGAAATATTTTGATAATATGAAATATAGAGAAATATCTAAAGTTTTAGATATTACAGAGGGGTCATTAAAAGCATCTTACCACTATGCCGTAAAAAAAATTGAAGAAAGTTTAAAAGAGGATTAAACCTTTTGTCAGAAAATGCATCATAGCAGCAATCGAACATGAAAAAGACAGATAATACATATAATAATGAAAGGGAATTGACAGATTCTCCTTTGCTTTCAGAACTTAAAGGAAAGAACTCCTTCGATGTTCCAGATGCTTATTTTGATAAGCTTGAGCAAGATATTATGGGTAAGACTGTTGAAGTGAAAAGCTATTCCATTGGCACAGTAAAGAAAATCATATATTATGCAGCC
>JAOZKO010000006.1:0-8052 GCA_029935325.1 Bacteroidales bacterium | reverse complement strand
CCGCTGCCTCAGTCGCGTTATTACTAACATTTTTTGGTATTCAATTCTTTAATACAGAGAGCTCAGGCCCCAATATGGTAGAAACTCCTGATAATACTATTGATGCAAAAAAACTGGATTCACATAAGAAAGTAGAAATTGCTACAAATAATCAGCCACCAAAAAGCAATCAAGCGAGTGAGTTAGATACCGATGAAGCTTCAAATACTGATGAACAAATAATAGTGAAGACTAAGCATGATGGTGGTGTTGAACAAAAACAAGATAATATAAATGAAGGTCAAATAACTCCTATTCAGAATAATAAGAAAAATGGCCTTAATAAGAATGAATCTTATGCTGACAATCAGGCAAATAGTTTAGCTAATAATCATTCATCAACATATATAGCACAAAATAATAGTCAAGTAAGTTCACAATCTGCTTCAGCAAGAGTTAGTGCACGATTTGCACGAAAGGGAAATGAGAATCTTTTTATTCCTTATGATACCTGTGTTAGAAGTTCATTTGTTTATCAGCTGAGCCAGTCCATTATTTCAACTCCTAATATGGTTTTTGAATGGAACACTAATTCTGAAACTACCTCAATTAATATTAAAGAATCCGGAACATATATCTTAAAATACTGGATTTCTGATAGTATTGCCGGTACAGATACAATGAAAGTAATGATTGTTGAGAAACCGAATCCACTACTTGAAACAGGTATTGAGGTTTGCAATCACGAGTCCGTTTTGTTAAACTCAGGTCTGAGCGATAAGCTTTATGATTTCAAATGGTCAGTTTCTAATTTGAATAAATCTGAGATATATATTACACAACTTGAACCAGGAAACCAGTTGGTGACTTTAGAAGTTAATAGTTGTACTGATACTGTTATTACTCAAGTTATGATTCATGTTAACGACTGTAGAATTGTTATCCCTAACGTAATTACACCAAATAATGATGGTTATAACGATGCTTTTATTGTAAAAGGTCTCGATTTCTACCCAGGCAGTTCCTTAAGTATTCTTGATCGAAATGGAAAGCTAGTATTCCAATCGCTAGATTATAAGAATGATTGGAAAGCAGAAAACCTAGAAGACGGTACTTATTTTTACTCATTACAAATAAATGATAAAAATAAAACAGAAAAAGGAGGAATTATAAGCGTGATGCGAAAGTAGTTCTTTAATTTACAATCAAGACTTTTCTATATTCTTTTATTTGAAATTGCTAATTTTTCAAGCACGTTTACATTCTCTTTTTTTTTATTTCAAACGAAAGCACTTTCAAATTACATTTGTGGCCAATACTATTTTAAGTAGATTTTTTATAAAATTATTAATTTCACACATTAAAATTCGATGCAGAGTATTTTCGATTTTTTCATTTTTCCATATCAAAATACGGATTTAGTATTTATTATCTTGGAGTTGATTGCTGCTATAATGGGAATTATTAGCGTTATATATGCTAAGCGCGAAAATATATTGGTTTTTCCTGTGGGAATTATTAGCACAGGAATATATATTTACCTTTTATACAAATGGCAACTTTATGGCGATTTGCTTATTAATGTTTATTATACAATAATGAGTATTTATGGTTGGTATATGTGGTTGAAAGTAATTGATACTGATAATAGTCATATTAAGGTTACTAGAGCTAGTAAAATAGATTACCTAAAGGCTTCTCTTATTTTTATTTCTACTTCAGTCTTTGTTATTATTGTCTACCGTTATTATAATATAATGTCTAGCGAATTAGATTTTGTTTCAAGTTTGGAATATATATATAAGCAGGTTACATCAAATAGCCTTGTTGAATTTCGCAAAGCAATTCCATATATGGATACATTTACCACTGGAGCAGCTTTTGCTGCAATGTGGATGATGGCAAATAAAAAATTGGAGAGTTGGAGCCTTTGGATAATAGTAAATATTATTTCAATTCCGCTTTATTTTGCTAAAGGATTGGGATTTACTGCCATACAATATGTAATATTTTTAGTTTTAGCTATATTAGGTCATTTTGCATGGAAACAAATAACTAAAGCTGAGAATGATTAATCGAATAGCAATCATTGGCCCAGAGTCTAGTGGGAAATCAACATTAGCGACTGCACTAAGTAATGATCTTGGGTGGAAGCTTGTGGAGGAATATGCTAGAGAGTATTTTGAAAATCGTGATTATCAAGACTGTGACTTGGGTGATTTAATAAAGATTGCTAATAAACAGTTTTTATTAGCTCATAATAATCAAAGTGATTTGCAATTGATTTCTGATACAGAAATTATTACAATTGAAATATGGGCTCAGGATAAATTTTCGGAAGTTCCTAAGCAAATTATTGACCTAAGAGAAAAGCAATGGTTTGATTTATATGTTTTATCAATGCCAGATATGGCTTGGGAAAAAGATAAGCTAAGAACAGATTCAAATCGTAGAGAAAAGATATATCAATTATATATGGATTTTCTTATTGAAAATAAATTACCATTTATAGAAGTTTCAGGAAATACAAAGAATCGAATTAGTCAAATAACATATAAGTATCAATTAAAGTAAATTTTTTTAGAAATGATTAAACCTTTTATGTTTTTTGCTGTCAACAATACATACACATTATTTAATAATACGAAAACTTTAAAATTTATAATATGAAAAAGCTATTAACTATCCTTATGTTCGCTTTATTCTTAGGAATGGGAAATACCAATCAGTTGAATGCCTCGCATTTTGCAGGTGCTGATTTAACCTATACTTGTTTAGGTGGCAATACATACCAAATAACATTATCATTTTATAGAGATTGTAGTGGTATTTCTGCACCTCCATATGCAAATGTTATATTTAATTGCTCATCGAATGGTGCATTCAGTTTTACAAACCAAATGCAACCTCTAGCAGGAACAGGAGTAGAGATAACCCCAGGTTGTAGTGCAATGCCCACATCATGTACCACAGGACCTAACTCCCAATATGGAATTCGTGAGTATGTTTATCAAGCCACAGTTACTTTGCCACCTTGTAATAGTTGGACAATGTCTTGGGGAAGCTGCTGCCGTAATCCAATTACAACATTAAGTGGTAGTGGAGGCTGGTATATGCCTGCTGTATTAAATAATGCAACCGCACCATGTAATAGCTCACCAACATTTTCAAATAAACCTATTGCTGTGGTTTGTAATGGACAAAGCTTCTGCTTTAATCATGGAGCAGTTGACCCCGATGGAGACTCATTATCATATTCTTTTTATGCACCAATGACATCAGCATCAGCTACAGTTACATATAACTTTCCTTATACATATACCAACTTTTTGCCATCAACAACACCTATTACCTTAGATCCAATTACTGGGGATATTTGTTTTACACCTTCACAAGTATTGAATACAGTTACTGGAATTAAAGTTCAGGAATGGCGAACAATAAATGGAACACCTACAATTATAGGTACAGTTTATCGAGATATTCAGCTAAAAGTAGTTACATGTAATAATACCATTCCTATTTTAAGTGGAATGGACACTTCATTAACATCCACTTATAATCCAAATGATACTACCTATTATATAGAAAAATGTTTAAGTACAACTCCGATAACATTCCATGTAAATGGATATGATGCAGATTCATATAATCCAGCAGTAACAGGGAATCCGGAAATTTTTTCCATCAATTGGAATAATGGAATCCCAGGAGCGACATTTACGCCCCACTATAACGGAACAGATAGCGCATATGCTGAATTCTCGTGGTTACCAACAGCCGCTGATGTAAGTACTATCCCAAAATGTTTTACAGCCACAATTAATGATGAAGCCTGTCCCTACTTTGGCTCACAAACCTTCTCCTACTGTATTGTAATTAGAGGAATGCTAGTAGATATAGGCAGTGATACACTACTATGCGAAGGCGAAAGTATAACGGTAACCGCAATAGCAGATACAACCACAGTAAATTATATATGGCGCATGAATGGAAACAGTACAGGCACACCATTAAATCAAGATTTTTATAATGTCAATAGTTCCACATTAGGCCCAGGTCAACATATATTAAGTATAGAAACCAACGATGGATCCACCACCATGGTGTGCCCAGGAGTAGATGCAGTAGTAATTGATGTTATCTACCAACCAGATATAAATGGAACCTTATTGGATAGTGCATTTTGTGCTCCAGGAGCAATCACCTATGATGCAGGACAAGGAGGAATGTATACATGGACAGATATGTTAACCAATTTGCCAGTTGGAGCAAGCCAAACCTTTACCACTAGTACTTCAGGGATGTATAGAGTAGAAGTTGATGGCGGACAAACAACTCGTTGTATCGATGTAGATTCATTTGAGGTAGTATCCCTAGATGTACCAGATTTGCCAGATGATATCTGTATATGGTTAACAGATGCACCCTATACGATAGATGCAGGATTTATTCCGCCAGGAAACACCTATACCTGGAATACCGGAGACGATACTAAGACCATCGATATTGATGGAGTAATAAATGAATCAGGTATATATTCAGTAACTATAAGTCACCAAACAATCAGCCCAAGTGTAGGCTGTAGTGATGATCAAGTTGTTAATGTAATCGATCGCGACAATTTTATTCTATCAGTACCCTATATGGCCACAGAAGATAATCCAATGCCAGGTGAAGACTGGGCGCCAGGAGATCTCACTGTTTGTACTTACCAACGAGTAAGAATGAAAGGGCCAATGCCCCCCAATGGACACACCTATACCTATTTATGGCAAAAGGATGGAGCGACAGCTAGTACAACAGACTTTTACTTTTTTAAAGAAACCAATGTAGGAAGTTATATAATGTCACTAAATGCAGGCGGCTGTGAAGATGAAGTGAAAATAACAGCTGAGAACTGTGATGTTGAAGTGCCAAATATCATAACACCAAATTCAGATGGGTCCAATGATGCATTTAGAATTCTTATAAAAGGCACCACCAAAGATTTCTTTGAGAGCTTTCCAAACTCACAGGTTTTAATTTATAATCGCTGGGGTAAGAAGATTTATGAAAGCAATAATTATCAAAACGACTGGGATGGTGCAGAGCTTTCAGATGGTGTTTATTTCTGGACATTACGATTGGCTGACGGAAAAGAGACTGAAATGAACGGAACTGTCACAATAATGAGATAATAATTTTATAAAAACGCCATATTATAAAGCCGATAAGTAATTATCGGCTTTTTTATTTTATAAAATCTTGAAATATTAATTGATATGACGTATATTTGCCGCAGTATATATCACAACTAAAGTGTTTTTTACAAATTTTAGTATTTGATTAAACCTTATAGATTTTATATTGTCAACTAATAGTAAGAAACATTTTTAATTACGTAACTACTAATTATAATATCCATGAAAAAGCTTTTAACCATCATTATGTTTGCCCTATTTTTAGGAATGGGAAACACTAACCAATTGAATGCTTCACACTTTGCAGGCGCTGATCTTACTTATACTTGTTTAGGAGGTAACACATACCAAATAACATTATCATTTTATAGAGATTGTAGTGGTGTTTCTGCACCTCCATATGCAAATGTTGTATTTAATTGCTCATCAAATGGTGCATTCAGTTTTACAAACCAAATGCAACCTCTAGCAGGAACAGGAGTAGAGATAACCCCAGGTTGTAGTGCAATGCCCACATCATGTACCACAGGACCTAACTCCCAATATGGAATTCGTGAGTATGTTTATCAAGCCACAGTTACTTTGCCACCTTGTAATAGTTGGACAATGTCTTGGGGAAGCTGCTGCCGTAATCCAATTACAACATTAAGTGGTAGTGGAGGCTGGTATATGCCTGCTGTATTAAATAATGCAACCGCACCATGTAATAGCTCACCAACATTTTCAAATAAACCTATTGCTGTGGTTTGTAATGGACAAAGCTTCTGCTTTAATCATGGAGCAGTTGACCCCGATGGAGACTCATTATCATATTCTTTTTATGCACCAATGACATCAGCATCAGCTACAGTTACATATAACTTTCCTTATACATATACCAACTTTTTGCCATCAACAACACCTATTACCTTAGATCCAATTACTGGGGATATTTGTTTTACACCTTCACAAGTATTGAATACAGTTACTGGAATTAAAGTTCAGGAATGGCGAACAATAAATGGAACACCTACAATTATAGGTACAGTTTATCGAGATATTCAGCTAAAAGTAGTTACATGTAATAATACCATTCCTATTTTAAGTGGAATGGACACTTCATTAACATCCACTTATAATCCAAATGATACTACCTATTATATAGAAAAATGTTTAAGTACAACTCCGATAACATTCCATGTAAATGGATATGATGCAGATTCATATAATCCAGCAGTAACAGGGAATCCGGAAATTTTTTCCATCAATTGGAATAATGGAATCCCAGGAGCGACATTTACGCCCCACTATAACGGAACAGATAGCGCATATGCTGAATTCTCGTGGTTACCAACAGCCGCTGATGTAAGTACTATCCCAAAATGTTTTACAGCCACAATTAATGATGAAGCCTGTCCCTACTTTGGCTCACAAACCTTCTCCTACTGTATTGTAATTAGAGGAATGCTAGTAGATATAGGCAGTGATACACTACTATGCGAAGGCGAAAGTATAACGGTAACCGCAATAGCAGATACAACCACAGTAAATTATATATGGCGCATGAATGGAAACAGTACAGGCACACCATTAAATCAAGATTTTTATAATGTCAATAGTTCCACATTAGGCCCAGGTCAACATATATTAAGTATAGAAACCAACGATGGATCCACCACCATGGTGTGCCCAGGAGTAGATGCAGTAGTAATTGATGTTATCTACCAACCAGATATAAATGGAACCTTATTGGATAGTGCATTTTGTGCTCCAGGAGCAATCACCTATGATGCAGGACAAGGAGGAATGTATACATGGACAGATATGTTAACCAATTTGCCAGTTGGAGCAAGCCAAACCTTTACCACTAGTACTTCAGGGATGTATAGAGTAGAAGTTGATGGCGGACAAACAACTCGTTGTATCGATGTAGATTCATTTGAGGTAGTATCCCTAGATGTACCAGATTTGCCAGATGATATCTGTATATGGTTAACAGATGCACCCTATACGATAGATGCAGGATTTATTCCGCCAGGAAACACCTATACCTGGAATACCGGAGACGATACTAAGACCATCGATATTGATGGAGTAATAAATGAATCAGGTATATATTCAGTAACTATAAGTCACCAAACAATCAGCCCAAGTGTAGGCTGTAGTGATGATCAAGTTGTTAATGTAATCGATCGCGACAATTTTATTCTATCAGTACCCTATATGGCCACAGAAGATAATCCAATGCCAGGTGAAGACTGGGCGCCAGGAGATCTCACTGTTTGTACTTACCAACGAGTAAGAATGAAAGGGCCAATGCCCCCCAATGGACACACCTATACCTATTTATGGCAAAAGGATGGAGCGACAGCTAGTACAACAGACTTTTACTTTTTTAAAGAAACCAATGTAGGAAGTTATATAATGTCACTAAATGCAGGCGGCTGTGAAGATGAAGTGAAAATAACAGCTGAGAACTGTGATGTTGAAGTGCCAAATATCATAACACCAAATTCAGATGGGTCCAATGATGCATTTAGAATTCTTATAAAAGGCACCACCAAAGATTTCTTTGAGAGCTTTCCAAACTCACAGGTTTTAATTTATAATCGCTGGGGTAAGAAGATTTATGAAAGCAATAATTATCAAAACGACTGGGATGGTGCAGAGCTTTCAGATGGTGTTTATTTCTGGACATTACGATTGGCTGACGGAAAAGAGACTGAAATGAACGGAACTGTCACAATAATGAGATAATAATTTTATAAAAACGCCATATTATAAAGCCGATAAGTAATTATCGGCTTTTTTATTATACACTAAATCAGTATGATGAGAAGTATTTTCGAGTAAAAAAAATATTTTCAAAAAAAAGCTTGTCAAGAATAAAAAAGTATATATATTTGCAGCC
>JAOZKO010000374.1:2117-2849 GCA_029935325.1 Bacteroidales bacterium | reverse complement strand
AAGTATAACCGGCAACTATAAATCCACTATCGAAAGTTTGGTCAATTGACTTCGGAAAATCATTTAAAGTACCTCCATAAGTTCTTGTCCAAGATGTGTCGGGCGATGGGGTTATAACTGCACCTTGATTCTCCATTATAGCTATTATTTCAGCACGACTTATTGCCCGGTTATAAATTCGCAAATCATCGAACAAAGCATCTGTATACAAACTATTTACATGGCTATTTGCTACTCGAATATTTCTTCCAGAATTATTAATCGCGACATTGCCAATTGTCTGTGTTCCTTTTAGTGTACTATCCACATAAATTTTTATTACTGTGCCTTCACGAATACCGGTCAATAGATGCCACTCATTTAGTGGTAATTCGTCTGGGCTTGAAACAAAGGTACTGGTTGTACCACTTTCAATACCAAAAGCGGGTGGATTTGTACTTGCTGCACCAGCCAGAAACGCCCATTCGTTGCTGCCAGGCGCGGCTCCGGTGTTCCATTTTGTCACCGCCCAAAGATTATCCCATCCAGCACTGGGAGATCGTTTATTAATCCAAAAACTCACGGAAAAATTGTCAAATCCCGGATCCAATAAGTCATTATCAAATATTTCCACATAATCGTTCGTACCATCACAACTAACCGCACCATTTATCTGACCGTTTGGATCCCAGTCAGTTCCGTTAACCAGATGACCTGTTAAATAATTACCACTTATATCTGCCACTTCGATTC
>JAOZKO010000374.1:0-2107 GCA_029935325.1 Bacteroidales bacterium | reverse complement strand
CATCAAATGTCCAGTGGCCAATTAGATCATCATCAGAAACAGTTTGGTTATTCTTAACTATTCCAAGGGCAATATCAATCGTATATTCAGGTGAAATCAGCATTCTTTCCCCACCACTATGGTTAAAAACTAAGGTTTTTTCAATTGCTCCTGTTTTCGTATTTAGCCATTCTGCAGTGTATATTCCTGCAGGGATATCTACAACTATATTTAACTGTGTTCCCCCTTCAATATAAATTGCATACTCTTCACCAACATTAGCCAAAACGCGCGCCAACATAGTTTGATAAGGTACTCCATCAACTATAATATCATTGTACGAGCCATTTATTGAAAAGGGTAAATATGGTTCCATATTAATAAAATCAAATCCATGAATAAAATCTTTTAGGATTCCATATTGCGTGCGGAGGGACTCACTTCCCCCGACCCAAACTGTACTCGGAACCGTACCGGCTTCATCGACAGTTGTAAACGAATAATCAAGATTATTAAAAAGTGCACCTCCCGCAATCAGGAAGTTCCATGCCTGTTTTCGATAGGTAGCATCATCAAGTATCCAACCACCGCTTCCATCTGATAACTGACCAGTTTCATCACAACTAAAGGGAATCTGTAGCCTATCATAGTTATACTCGATTACCCAATGAAGCCATTGTCTTTGATTAGGGGCATAATGAAAACTATAAATACCAATTTCCGGATATACTTTTCTAAAATCATCTATACTATCTGGGTCCACATCTGTACCAATTACTAAAACACTGTCGTAAGAACCTGTAATATTATGGCCAACCAAATGTGCTGGGGGAAATGAATCCTGGCCATCAATTAACCGCTGGGCCATATGTGCCTGCCATTCTGTTGACACATGCTCTCCACTACAATGTTCACCGTTTGGGTTAATATGCTCATACACCTTAATTGGGTTATAGGGTTCGTTACAGGTTTCATAAATAACATTATCATAACCCTTAAGTTCCTCAACTATTTTATCAATTAAACTATACATAACAGGCAGTAAGTCATTTGGTGTATCCGGATATCCTTCAGTTGCCATTGTTAAAACATACTCCATGCTACAGTCACCAATTCCGTTAACATTATTGGACCTTTTAAGAGGACTAACTTCCCAATAACCAGATTGATCGTAATAAGTTGAAAAAAAAGTTAGCTCAACAATTATTCCCCGTTGGCCTGCCTTATTTACAAAATCTTTTAAGCGATTAAAATAAACAGTATCGAATGTATTAAGGTCGAATTTATTACCACCTTTATGGTATTCTCCTGTACTTCCATCTGCATATTCTCCATTTTCATCTTTTGGAGCACGTGCCCAAGGTGCAATAAGTTTGCTTGAATCAGGGTTCAAGGAGCTATATTCCAGATAGAATGGTTTACCAACAGAATCATCCACAAACGTTCCCGCAAATAATCGTGTGTAATTCAAACCTTTAGATTCCAACTCATCCAAATATATAATATAATCAAAATCAGGGTTAATAACTGCTCCGTACTGCTCTCCTGATGTCACGATTACAGTTGGTTCCCCCCGAAACTCGAAATAATGATTGTTGTCAGGATGAAGACGAATTGGGATAGTATCAGCAAAGGTAGCAAATGTCATAGCACTAAGCATCAGTTGTATCAATAGATATCTCCTGATACTTATCGTGAAAGAGAAAATTTGTTTCATGATTTTCAATTGGTTAGGTAAGTCTTATATCTTGATTGGTCTATAATCAATTTTGCGTAACTTATCAATATTGTATTAGATAAGCACTGTTTTTAAAGAACGAATATAAAAAAACACCAACACGCTCAAAACAACTCTCTAATGCTGCTTGTCGGGCGCGTTCGTGATTCTTTTCATATATTTTTCAGTACAAGCATTGAAAAAAGTTGATTTTACTTCCTCCAATAAATCTGATTGAATTAGTATTTCCCTCAATAACTATTCCATAAGAATTTTACCCTTCAATATCTCTAAGGAATTCATACGGATAGTTTGACTATTCTGTTCAGTACTTGTATTATAGAAAGTATCAATTTTTCATTACAAAAATATAAATAAAACCAATAAGCTCTTTTTCTGAGTTATTTGATT
>JAOZKO010000373.1 GCA_029935325.1 Bacteroidales bacterium | reverse complement strand
GTTGCATTTGTAAATAAATAATTATTATAAATTAATGTTGAATCGCAATTCTGAACATGTATTCCTACCCGGCCATTATTAATTGTTGAAATTTCTATTTTATTGTTTTTTATTTCCAAATTATATGACTCAGTTAAAGTAATACCATGATCTTCATTATGTAATAAATTGTTTGAAATATTGATTAAACGTGATCCCTCAGACACAATAATTCCATACCTTCCAAAGGTAAAATCGCAACGTTCAATATTAATATTGCTTGTCGAGTCTACAATATTTAAATTATAATCTCCTCTGAACCCAATACCCTTGATATTGATAAATTTTGTTTTGCTTAGTGTGACAGTATTTTGATACCACCCGTTATAAGTAAGTAGTACAGCAGTACTATCTCCATTTTCAGATTCAAAAGTTATTGTATTCTGTTCTGAAGCACCTTGTATGGCATTGATTTGAAGTTGTTCATTATATTCACCATCTCTTACCTTAAAATTTACTGCACAACTTACTCCAGCATTGTGTAAAGTTGCAATCGCATCAGTGAAACTTTCAAAATCAGGATCGACTCCCCCTATAGTGTATGTACCACATAGAGAGGATGCACGGTTTGTATTGGTAGTATCGTTGTATAAATTGCAATCATTTAAACCATTTGGCTGAGTTGTCCAGGCAGTTATCGAGTAAAGGCCTCCCTCAAAACTGTAACTACCAATACTTAATTCTAGGTTTTCATAATAAGATAAATTTCCTGTCCAGGTAAAAGGTGTCTGTAACTCATTATTAACTTCCCAGTTTATAATTACTGAACTTAAGGCTCCGGATCCCTGGTTTTGTAATATTACTTTTATATCCTGAGTTCCTTGCTCTACTGGATTAATTGGAGCTGTTATCCAGTTTATTCCAGCATCAGATTGGCAAGGAGTATATTCCTTAGCTCCAAGGTCAGGCTCTGTTATATTTCTTATGACGCCATCTATATCAGCCGCAATTCCCATTATGGGAGTACCTTTATCATTCAGCAATACCTGATTCATAGAAAGGTTATCTTTTGAAGTATAAAAAGGATTTTCTGCTAGCGAATTACCATCTTGTTGTGTTGCATTTTCCCATTCAACCAATGAATAATAATTGATCCCGTGATATTGACCAATAAGTCCAGTAGGTTCATAATAGTTATTATAATCCATTGAGAATCCTTGTGTTCCTTCGCGTAAATATGTGGGGAAACCAGAATGGTTTATATTAAAAATATTATTCTTTACTTTATTCTCTCCGCCTCCATTTAAGTCAATACATTTACCTTCTCCACTAATATTGACATTATTTATACTGATGCTGTTGAAATAGATTCCTGTATTGTAATTATTGCCCATGTAAATGCCTGTACCAGAACCTGAGCCTATCACATTTGTAAATAAATAATTATTATAAATTAATGTTGAATCGCAATTCTGAACATGTATTCCTACCCGGCCATTATTAATTGTTGCAATTTCTATTTTATTGTTTTTTATTTCCAAATTATGTGACTCAGTTAAAGTAATACCATGAACTTCATTATATAATAAGTTATTTGAAATTTTGATTAAATGAGATCCTGCCGATACAAGAATACCATACCTTCCTAGTGTGAAATCGCAATGTTCAATATTAATATTGCTTGTCGAGTCTACAATATTTAAATTAAAATCACCTCTAAAACCAATACCCTTGATATTGATAAATTTTGTTTTGCTTAGTGTGACAGTATTTTGATACCACCCGTTATAAGTAAGTAGTACAGCAGTACTATCTCCATTTTCAGATTCAAAAGTTATTGTATTCTGTTCTGAAGCACCTTGTATGGCATTGATTTGAAGTTGTTCATTATATTCCCCATCTCTTACTTTGAAATTTACAGCACAACTTACTCCAGCATTGTGTAAAGTTGAAACCGCATCAGTGAAATTTGCAAAATCAGGATTAACACCACCTATAGTATATGTGCCACAAAGAGTGGACGCACGGCTTGTTCTGGTAGTATCATTATAGGGATTGCAATCGTCTGATCCATTAGGTTGACTTGTCCATGTGATTATAGAATATAGTCCTCCCTCAAAACTGTAGTTACCAATAGTAATCTCAGCACTTTCATTAACTGCTAAATTTCCATCCCAGGAAAAAGGACTTTGTAATTCACCATTTACCTTCCAATTAATTATAGTAGAATTTAATGTACCCGAGCCTTGATTTTGCAATATTACTTTAATATCCTGAGTTCCTTGTTCCACCGGGTTGGCTGGAGCTGTTATCCAGTTTATTCCTGCATCATGTTGGCAGAGGTTGTATTCCTTAGCCCCAAGGTCAGGTTCTGTTATATTCCTTGTAATGCCATCAATATCGTATTCAATTCCTGTAATAGGAGTACCTATGTTATTTAGTAAAACTTGATTCATTGAAAGGTCAGAATCTGAAGTATTAAATGGGTTTTCCACTAATGAATTATCATCTTGTTGTGTTGCATTTTTCCATCCTTGCAAAGAATAATAGTTAGTCCCGTGATATTGTCCTATTAGTCCAGAAGGGTCGTAGTAATTATTGTAATCCATTGTAAAACCTTGTGTTGCTTCACGTATATAAGCAGGATAACCTGATTGTTTTATGTTAAAAATATTATTTTTCACAATATTCTGTCCGCCACCATTTAGGTCAATACATATTCCTTGTTCACCAATATTGATATTATTAATACTTATGCTATTAAAGTAAATTCCAGTGTTGTAGCTATTACCCATGTAAATACCTGTACCAGAACCTGAGCCTGTTGCATTTGTAAATAAATAATTATTATAAATTAATGTTGAATCGCAATTCTGAA
>JAOZKO010000091.1 GCA_029935325.1 Bacteroidales bacterium | reverse complement strand
ACAAATCCGATAGCTATCGGATAAAATTAAAGAGTTTGCTAAACTGATTGGTTGCGAAAGCGAAAACTATTTAACGCTCTCCAAAACTTCCGCAACCGTAAAAGTACTACCACCAACAAAAATAAGATCCTCTTGTTTGGCATTTTCTTTCGCCGATACAAAAGCTGAGCTTACACTTTCGTATATTCTACCTTTTAGGTTTTGTTTATTAGCTTCCTCTTTAAGAATATCAGCATTAAGTCCCCTAGGAATATTTGCTTTGCAGAAATAGTATTGAGCATCTTTGGGCAATAATTTAAGTACTTTGCTTATGTCTTTATCATTTACCATTCCCAAAACAAAATGCAGATTATCATAGCTCATATTTTTCAATTGCACCATAGTAAGTTGCAATCCCTCAGTATTATGTCCTGTATCCAGAATGATTTGTGGATTATTTTGTAATACCTGCCATCTACCAGCAAAATTTGTGTTTGTGATAATATTTTCAAGGCCCAGAATAATATCTCTTTTGTCTAATTTCCACTGCTCTTGCAATAATACAATTGCAGCAATTGCTGTTCGCAAATTCTTCTGCTGATAAACACCTTCTAATGGAAATTTCAATTGCGCCCATTTGTTGTTACCAACTATTATTTCATAATCTGATATGCTAGTATTAATCTCTGCCATATTCTCTGCCCAAAAAATTGGTGCATCTTTTTCAATAGCTTTTGATTCAAAAACATCACTAATCTCAGTCTGCTTCTCCCCTATTAGTACTGGGATATTGTTTTTAATAATTCCTGCTTTTTCACCTGCTATCTTTTCTAGAGTATCCCCTAAAAAAGCAGTATGATCAAGACCTATATTTGTAATTATACTAAGGATTGAATTTACCACATTAGTAGAATCCAGTCTACCACCCATACCTGTTTCCATAATTACTATATCCACCTCTTGCTGGCGAAAATAATCTATAGCCATAGCAAAAGTAATCTCAAAAAAACTAGGCTGAATCTTAATAAATTCTTTGGAATACTGCTCTACAAAACTCACAACATATTCTTTACTTAGCATCTTTCCATTAACTCTTATGCGTTCTCTGAAATCCACCAAATGCGGCGAAGTATAAAGCCCTGTTTTATATCCAGCCTGTTGAAATACAGATGCCAACATATTAGCAGTACTTCCCTTACCATTAGTTCCTGCAATGTGAATACTCGGAAAATCATTCTGAGGATTATTCAGCATTTCGCAAAGAGCAATTGTATTGCTAAGGTCAGCTTTATATGCTGCCGCTCCCTGCCTTTGAAACATAGGCAACTGAGAATAAAGGAAGTCTAGCGTTTGTTTGTATGTCATTTTTAATGTGTTGTGTGTTTTGTGTTTTGTGATGTGTGTTTTGTGATGTGTGTTAAATGTTGTTGTGTTGGGTGTTTACCTCCTTCGCTAAAGCTTCGGAGGATGAATGTGTTTTGTGTTTTGTGATTACCTTGAAATAGAGTTCAGATAATGGCTTAGTTTAATCTAATTAGGGTTTTTCCACTTCCACCAAGCTCTACATGGGCATCTTTAAATGACTCCACTTCGTTTACTGATGCTAAATAATCACGAATAATTTGTCGCAATATACCATTGCCTGTTCCGTGAAGAATTTCTAAATCCTTCCTACTAATTAGCACTGCTTCATCAACCCATTGTTTAACAAAACTTAATGCCTCTTCAGCTCGCATACCGCGGATATCAATATTTGCTTCAAAATTTATTGACCTATTATGGATATTCTTTAATATACTATTGTATTGAGTATTGCTCCTATTACCTGATGGCTTGCGATTCTTTACTTTTACCTTTTCAAGCTTATCGAACTTAACTGAAACTTTAATGCTATCAAAACTCACAAGAGCATTCTTACCTTTAATCTGCTCTAGTTTACCTACAGTTTCTTGACCAATTAATCTTACTTCATCACCAACAATAGGTTTCTCTTCCACAACTTTTATATCCTGTGATTTTTTTTCTTTAGTTGAAATAATTTCCTTTTTAGGGGAAGGTGTCTCTTGAGATAAACTTTTATTCAAATCTCCTTTAACTTCTTCAATCTCTCGCCTTAAAGACTTAACTTTATCTTTCTCTGCTTGACTTTCTTTTATTTCTCTAATACTGTTCTCAATCAGCTTATTGGCACCCCTCAGGACTTCCTTTGCTTCCAATTTAGCCTTATGAATTATCGTCTGTTTCTCAGCCTGTAATTTAGAATTTAATGCTTCGTATCTATCTACCAAATCTTTTAAAGCACTATCGGTAAACTCAAGCTCTTTTTGCTTTAGCTCATTTCTCTCTTTCTCTAATTCTACTTCTTGCAAGCGCTGATCAAGATCAATTTCTTTTCTTCCTGATTTCATTTTCGCCCGATCAAGAATTTGCTCATTAAGTCCTATTTTGCGTGCAATTTCAAAAGCGAATGAACTACCTGGCTGACCAACTTTCAACCTATAAAGAGGTAATAGCTCTCGTGTATCGAAAAGCATTGCTGCGTTTACAATTCCATTTCCCTTCTTAGCCATTGCTTTAAGATTGCTATAATGCGTTGTCACCACACCATAAGCCCTTTTTCTATTAAGCTGCTCCAATGATGCCTCAGCAATAGCGCCACCAATGGCAGGCTCTGTTCCTGTACCAAATTCATCAATCAGAAATAGGCTCTTCTCCTTTGCCTTTTGAAGGAAATTCTTGATATTAGTTAGATGTGAACTATAGGTACTCAAATCATTTTCAATAGACTGCTCATCACCAATATCAATAAAGATATCACTAAATAGCCTCATCTCTGAATTCTCACGCATGGAAACCAGAAGTCCACATTGAAGCATATATTGTAATAGACCAACTGTCTTTAGGCAAACAGATTTACCGCCAGCATTAGGTCCTGATATTACTAAAATTCGCTGGTCATTATTTAAACCAATATTTAGTGGAATAACTTTTTTGCTCTTTTTCCGAAATGCCAAAAACAATAAGGGATGCCTAGCTTCACGCCAATAGAAATCATCTGTTTTATTCAGTATTGGTTTTATTGCCTCCAAATTCAATGCTAATTTAGCCTTTGCACGAATAAAATCTATCATTCCTAAATACTTATAAGCCATTAGTAAACTCTCAATATCAGGATGAATGCTCTCGGTAAATTTCAGCAGAATTCTTGCTATTTCATGTCTTTCTTGCAGTTCTAGTTCACGAATCTCATTATTTGAATCAAACAATTCAATTGGCTCCAAATAAACCATTTGCCCTGTTTTACTTTCATCATGTACAAAGCCTTTTATTTTTCTTTTATCAGCAGCCAACATTGGTATTACTGCTCTACCATTTCTAATGGTGACTTCAGCATCATCCCTTGTCCAACCTTTGCTTTTGGCCATCCGTAAGCTTTGCTGAATTTTGTTTCGCATGGAAGAATTTAGCTGATGAATACTCTGACGTATTCTAAATAGATTATCGCTAGCAGAGTCCTTAAACTGACCTTTGCTATTCATTATTGCTTCCATTTGCATCACAAGGCTGCTATCAATAATTACTTGCTTATCAAGTGAAGCTAGCTGTGGATATTTCTCTTTTCGTTTTGCAATATATATTTTTACAGCGAGTATTGCCGCTAGCGACAACATTAAATCAAAAAACTCTTCTTGCGTAATGCTACTTCCTTCCGTTTGAAGATAAGTAAGCACCTCTGTAAGGTCCATAAAATTAACAGCAGGAAAACCAGTCTCCATAAGCATTAGCTGCCTAAACTCATTAGTTTGCTCAAGGCGAACCTCTAAGGCATCGAAATGCGAAATAAAACGCATTTGCTCCACATAGCGTATACCAGCATTGCTTAAACAAGCATCCTTTAGCATCTGCCTTATTTCCAGAAAACCTATTTTCTCTTCAAAATTATTTGGATATATCATTTCAATTTGGAGTTGAGATTGAAGAATTTGGATTGTGCATTTTCTAATTATTGAATAATAAACTCTATTTCACTTCCATCAATACCTAAAAAGACCAAGTACTGAGTCCCGTATCAACAAATTCATAACGTTTAGCATCACCGCCAAACTTTTTCAATTCTCTGATTACTTTATCTCTAGAATTATTTGGGCAATAGAAAAACATAAATCCTCCTCCACCAGCACCAGAGATTTTACCTCCAGAAGCACCAGCACCTATAGCTGCTTCATATAATTCATCTATCATTGGGTTTGTTATTCCATCAGCCATTTGCTTTTTAAACTGCCAGCCAAAATCTAGAATCTCTCCTATGGCATCAATATTTCCTTTCAATAAGGTCTCTTTCATAATCTGGGCTTGCTCTTTAAGCTTATGCATAGCCTCTATTGTTTTTTCTTTCTTATTTGATACATTCTTAGATTGTGCCTCAATAATTTTGGAGCTAAGGCGTGAAGTTTCCGTATAGTATAAAACCAGATTATAAGCCAGCTCATTTAAGTATTCGCTTCTGATACGTAATGGATTTACTATAACTTTATCATCACTATAGAACTCCATAAAATTCACTCCACCAAATGTAGCAGCATATTGATCCTGCTTCCCTCCTGCCATATTCAAATCTACTCTTTCTATTTCATAAGCAATTCTTGCCATATCGTATTCTCCGAAAGGAAGTTTAAGCCACTCAGCAAACACACCTAATATGGCAACCACCAATGTTGAAGAGGTTCCAAGACCAGAGCCCGGAGGTGCATCAACTCTTGTGGTAAGCTCAAAACTCAATGGTTTTTTTGTATAGTGCTTAACTATGTGATTGTATATACCTTTTAGTAAATCTAAGTTTCCATCAAGTGGAAGCTCGTCCATGGAATCAAACTCATATCTTTCCTCCTTATCCTGTGCATGAAGAATGATTTTGCCATCATTACGCTCAATAATTGTAGCATAGGCATACATATTTATGGTAGCATTAAGTATTGCTCCGCCATATAAATCAGAGTATGGTGCTACGTCAGTGCCTCCTCCAGCTAGTCCTAAACGCAATGGTGCTTTGCTTCTGTATATCATAATTACTTTGGTTTTACGAGTCCAAAAGTATAAAAAATAGCTTCTTCTTTGATGACAAAAAGGTGGCTGATAATTGGTCTTTGCAAGAAAACATGAAATACTGCGTTATTCTCGTTTTTGTTTTCAGTAATTTTAACAATATCCTTAAATAATGGAAAACATTTTTATCCGATTAATAACTACTTTTGCAGCTTCAAAAATGCATTTAAAATGGTCAAACAATATTACATAATAATAGCCCTATTATTCTCTTCTGTTTTTAGCTTTAGCCAAGGAACAATAAGCGGCAAAATAATTGACAATAGCAACAACCAGAGCATGGTAGGAGTTACTGTATATATCCCTGAATTGCAGAAAGGTACATTTACTGACAATAAAGGAAATTTTAAACTTGATGAATTACCACAGGGTCAGTTTAATATACAGTTTTCATATTTAGGTTACAATACTCTAACTAAGATTATTGAGGTCTCGGATAAAGAAATAACACTGGAAATTAAGCTTGAGACAACATACATTTATACTCAAGAAGTAGTTGTAACAGCCATGGGATATACATCACAACACGACAATGCCATAAAGGTTGAGTGTATAAAAGCAAAAGAGCTGAATACCAATGCCAACATTAATATAATGAATAAGCTTGAATTGATGCCAGGTATAACAATGATTACTCAAGGGCCAGGTATTAGTTCACCTAATATCCGCGGATTAAGTTTAAGTAATGTTCTGGTTCTTAATAATGGCTTTAGAATGAACAACTATCAGTTTTCGCAACGACACCCATATTTAATTAGTAATTTCGGAATAGATAAAGTCGAAATAATTAAAGGCCCAGCTTCCCTTCTTTATGGTAGCGATGCCGTTGGTGGAGTAATTAATTTCATTAGCGAAAAACCAGCAGCAGTAAGTAGTTTGGAAGGAGACATTAATGCAGGATATCATAGCAATACTGGAGGTTATGAATCAAATATTGGCATTAAAGCACATGGCAAAAAGTACTTTTGGGGAATTCGGCTTGGAATGCAACAGCATGCTGATTATCAACAAGGAAATAATGAAATGGTTCCAAATAGTAGATTTAATGATCGTGATATTCAATTCAATACCGGAATTAATAATAATATTGGCAGCTTCACGCTTCGATATAATTATAAGACTTCAAAAATTGGTTTAACAACTCCTCAAGCAATATTTTTTGTTAATGACAAAAGCTTTGCTAATGAAATGTGGTATCAGAATTTAGATTATCACCAGATTTCTAGTCATAATAAGTTCTATTTGAAAAAAGCAAAACTTGAATCTAATTTCTCTTACCAAACCAATAGGAGAAGGCTATATGGTTCTGACAATTACATTGTTGATATGCGTATGCAGAACATCGATTATGAGTTTAAATTAAGCCTTCAGCCAAGTAAAAAGCAAAGAATGGTTATTGGGATTCAAGGAAATTACACACAAAATATTGATGGCGGTGCTCCTATTGTTGTAATTCCAAACTATTACTAGAATGATTTTTCAATATTTTCACTATTACAACAAGATATCGGAAGCAAATTGCATCTTCAAGCGGGTATTCGTTATGACTTTAGGAATATGAATATCCCTATTATAGAAACATCAACTGCTATAAGTCCCATTAACTTAGACACCAATTATCACAATATAAACTTCACTCTGGGTGGTACTTATGAGCTTACTAAAGAGTTATTTATCAGAATTAATCTTGCTTCTGCTTATCGAACTCCTAATGTAGCTGAGCTTACACAGGAAGGAATACATGAAACAAGATATGAAAGGGGGAATATACATCTTGAATCCCAAAAAAGCTATGAATCTGATTTGGGAGTCCATTATCATAGTAAAAAAGTTTCAGTTGATATGTCCATCTTTTACAATCAAATAGGTAATTATATTTACTTAGCACCAATAGGTGACACCACTTCTATTGGTATGGATATTTATGAATATGGCCAAACAAATGCTACGTTATATGGTTTAGAAGCTGGCCTTAATTATGTTCCAACAAAGCTCCTCAATCTTAAAATAAATTATACCTATACTGAAGGCAAACAGCAAAATGGTAACTACTTACCGCTAATTCCACAAAATAGAATACATGGAAGTATTACATTTAATTTTAAGGACTTAGTTATTTTAAAGCAAAATTTTATTGAGTTAAGTGGAATTTATGCATTTGCACAGAATAATATCTCAGAACATGAACAAATAAGCCCATCTTATTTTCTTCTAAACTCAGGAATAGGAAGCACAATAACAATGGGAAGTCAGAAATTCATTATTGGGATTTATGCTAACAATATTCTGAATACCAAATATATGGATCACTTATCAAGCCTTAAGGAAATAGGTTATTATAATATGGGGCGTAATATTAGCTTAAAAATTAGTATTCCTTTTGGAGCTCGGTATTGAGTTTGAAGTTCGGAGTTCGGAGTTCGGAGTTGGGAGTTCGGAGTTTGCTATTTCTTAAGCAATATTTTAAAATCAGCTTCACTACCTTTAAAGGCATTTAAATCTACGTATTCGCTAATTCCTGGAATAATTGCAGTATGACTAAATTGCCATAAAATCCAGTTTTCTTGTTTGGGTGGCTTCTTTTTCAGCCTTGATATCCACAAAGGATAAGTTGTAAAATCAGATGTGGAGAAATATGAGTTATAAAAATTCTGGTTTATATACAATATTGGTTTTATCTTATAATGTTTCTCCATCAGTTCCAAGCAATTCTTAACCCTTTTCCGATATTCCTTAGTAGTAATTCTACTTTCTTGCTCCACATCAAGCATCGGTGGTAAGTCACCAATCTTTAACTTTACTTCTTTGAAAAAATGCTGCATTTGCTTATTCACATCCTCATGTGGGTCAAAGAAATGATATGCACCTCTAGTAATACCGTATTTTTTTGCCTGCTTCCAATTTCTATCAAACTGCTTATCTTTCCAATCGTTAGACTCGGTAGCTTTGATATATGCAAAACTAATTTTGTGATATTTGAATTTGAATTTACTTAGTAATTCCCAATTTACCACACCTTGATGTCGCGAAATATCTATACCATAAATCTTAGCTTTTGGGATAAAAATATCATCCACAAGATTTGTTTTCTTATTTGTGCTGCTTGCTTTTGGTGGTTTATTAATTGAGTAAACCTTATGGTATGCAATTTTAGCATAATAAATTATTGGGCGCTTAAATATATAGCCCAAAAGTGATAATGCAAAAAGGCTTGCCACAATTATAACTACCCATAATCTCTTTGTATTTTTTCTTCTTCGCGCCAATTTCTATGATATTTTACTGGAACCTGAGTTGAAATCACGCAATTTAATTGAGGTGAGTATTTTCTTTGTATATAAAGGAAAATCAGCTCTCATCATCCAATCGTAATATTGTGGCTCACGCTCAAAAACTTCACTTACTAATTTACCTTTATACTTTCCAAAGTTAAAAACTTCTAATCCATCTTCGTTAAAGATTATCTGCCCCATTAGGTCAGCATTTTTGTTAAAGCTAGAAAACTCAGCCAATGCCTGCATATCGTTAACTACAGGGGTGCTAACTTCGCCTGATTTATCAGTAAATTCCGTACCATTGTAACGGTCAAGTTGCGCTTTGAAAATCTCGTAAGTAGCTGTAACATCAGCCATTGCTTGGTGTGCATTTTCCATTGGCTTATTCAAATAGAACTTATGTGCTGCACTTAGTGTCCGTTGCTCCATTCGCATAAATATATTCTGCACATCCACCATTTTGCGATTTTTCATATCAAAATCCAAATCAGCTCGCAGAAACTCCTCCATCAATAATGGTATGTCGAATCTATTTGAATTATATCCTGCTAAATCAGCACTTCCAATAAACTGTGATAGCTCTGTGGCAAACTCCTTAAATGTAGGCATTAAACGCACATCCGCATCATATATTCCGTGTATTTCCGAGGTTTCCTTTGGAATCGGAATTTGAGGGTTAATTCTCTGTTCTAGTTTTTCTTCCTTTCCATCGGGATGTACTTTTAAAACAGCTACTTCTACTATTCTGTCTTTTCCAACATTAATTCCTGTTGTCTCTAAATCGAAAAAAGCTATTGCTTTACCTAAGTTTAATTGCATTATTTTACTATTTATTATTGATTATTTAATATTTATTATTTATTATTGAATATTTGATTGAATAATTTCTCAACCTCCTAGTTCAAAAGTGAAGGTTTCACTTGCCGTGCAGAACCTCGCAACTTCTCGAGTTCTTCTTTGAAAGGCTAAAGAATAAAGGCTAAAGGCTAAAGTATAAAGGCTAAAGGCTAAAGGCTAAAGGCTAAAGTTTAAAGGCTAAGGT
>JAOZKO010000005.1 GCA_029935325.1 Bacteroidales bacterium | reverse complement strand
ATGGAAAAGAGCGCAATAAAGGCTTAATTGCCATTCCACAAGATTTTGATGATTTTAGAGGCGTGAATCTTGATGAAATATATTGGAAATCTGTTCGTATAAAAGGTGGAGATTTTAGAGGGGTGAAATTCCGTGCTGCAAAATGCCAAAATAGTAATTTCTCAGGTTCTGATTTAAGATTCAGCGATATTCGCTGGTCCAATTTTATGAACTCAAATTTAAGTAATTGCGATTGTTCTCGTTCTATTATGTTTCGTACTTATGTAACTGAAAGTAATCTTGAAAATTCAGACTTTAGAGGAGCAAATATGTTTGGCGTAAAGGGCCATAGAGCTAATTTCAGAAATTGTGATTTTACTAATGCCTTAATGAAAGAATCGGAGTTCCTTGATGCTGATTTTACTGGCAGTAAAGCTGTAAATGTGAAATTTATTATTACTGTACTTACAGGTGCAAATATGGATTCTACCGACTTATGTTATGCCGACTTTACTGGTGCAGGCCTTGAAGATGTTACTTTTACCAATGCACGAATTCATAAAGCCCAATTTAGAGGAGCACATCTGCAAGGAGCTAGTTTTAGGGGTGCAGACCTTAAAGGCTCGAACTTTTTTGCTGCTGAATTTGTGGAAACCGACTTTACAGGAGCTAAAAACATTCCCAAAGGAGTGCAAGAACTTATTGTTGATGATAAGGCTACTGGAGTTTGTAGTTTGAATACAAATTCAATATAATTTATTATTATGTATACGCAATATAATATGTGGAAGTACTTAACCCTAATAATAGTTTTTGTTTTGGGGTCGTGTAATTCTCCAAAGAAAGACCATCATGAGAGTGGCAAAATAACTGACAAGACTAGAATAATAACTGAGAGTACATTACTAAATGATTCTCTGTTTGTTGAAAAAAATGCTTTCAAAATCAAAGATATTGACAAAGAAAAATCGCAATATTACTCACTTGAAACGGGAAAAAGTCTACTTACTTGGTTTTGTGTTACTCATACAGGCTATGTAAAATTTAAGAGTGGTCATTTTACTATGATTGATAATAAGATAGTTAGTGGAGAGTTTGAAATAGCCATGGATAGTATAAGAAATACCGACATTGACTATGACTTAATGCGAATAGTTTTAGAGAATACTCTTAAGTCTGATAGTTTTTTTAACGTTAAAGCACACCCAATCTCTAAAATAAAACTTACACACCTAAAAGTATTGGATTCAAATAGATTTCTTATGGGAGGAGATTTACAAATAAATGGTATAAACAATAGAATAAGTTTCCGAACTCAAATTATTCAAAATGATACTTCATTTCTTGTTCTTACAGACCGATTCTATATTGACAGAACAAGATGGGGAGTTACAATATACTCTAGAAATTTTGAACAAACCGATAAGAGTTTCTTATTTACCGACTCTGTGAGCATGAAGGTTACGGCAGTTTTGAACAGAATAAAATAAGACCATTACATAAATTACGATATGTCGGCTTATTAATAATATTAATGAGAGAATTATTAGATGCTTATTAAACATTTTGTTTAATACATTTTGTTTAATACATTTTGTTTAATAAGAAAAAATTGTAAGTTTGCGGTTAACGTATTATGCGGCCGAAATATATTTAATATTTTATGGCAATGGAAAACTCAATCTTAAACACCAAAAATAGTGACAAAACAAAACTCCTCATTTACAATAAATTGTAATTAAGGAGTTTAGTAGCTTGACTAGTTAAAACCTAACTAATTAACTACAATCTTCTTTGTATATACTTCTGTATCATTATTAATAACTATGAAATAGAAACCCGCACTAATATCTGAAATATCTAATTTATGAATTTTGGTATTGCTGATTAAGCCACTTTGCAATAATTGCCCTGAAAGATTATAAAATTTATATTCGGCATTCTCAACAACACTTTGAAACTCAATAAAAATATTATCCTCAGTTGGAATAGGATATACCTTAACTGAATTTGATTTAGGCATTACCTTATTAATTGAGCTAAAATTCCCTCCGCAAGGAGTGCTGTCGTTATCATAGTACGATTGTATTTTATCAATATAAAGCTTTAATAATTGAACACTTTGAGTGTTGACAAAATCCCTTGCATATATATATGCAAAGTCGTAGCTGACTGTTGTATTTGCAGCAAATGTAAATGGTCCAAAAGAACCTACACCTCTTCTGTCATATGGAGGATTGCCGGCTGTTTCTTCAGACCAATTACCAATGGCGGTATTTCCAGGATACATAAAATTTGCTTGAGGACCTCCAGTATTATGGCCATCTCCTCCAAAACTAAGATGTGTGGTGTCTTTCCAATACCCTTGCATATTCAGATAATAATCTTGTGCTGTTTCTGGGTCTTGTGTCGCTGGATTGCCTAGGCCAGTATTGCTAAGTGATAGAAAATAATCTAAGCTCTTAGATAGAGATGTCACTGCCTGAGCAGGTGGATGAGCACCATAATGAGAATTCATTCCCAATCCATCAACGGCAGTTCCATTATATCCAAAATATGTATTTCTTGCGGTATCACATCCAATATAATCATCGTTTGCATAGCCAATATCTAAATCCGTAAATAGACCAAAATAAGTATTGTAATAATTGTTATTCGATAAGTTTACAATATCATAGTGAATAAAAATTGTATTATCTAAGGCTGTATCAGTAGGGCAATCATAGGCATACGCCATGGCATGAAATTCAACACCCATCGGAAGTCCTCCGGTTTCTCCATGCTTATGTCTGCTATCGTTAAATACCATAAAAACACTTTGGTCGCCTTTTATATTTGGGTAATCTCCATTTAGCGGGTTATATATTCCATCATTATTTGCATCAACAAATGGTGCAATATATTTTGCTTGCCCAAGAGTAGTATCACCCATTGCTGGCCAATTTGCAATTGCATCTATGGGCGTATAATTTGTATACCAATAATGGCTTCTGTGATAGGATATTTCAGATTTTGATACTTTCCAAACTCTATTCCAAATACTGTCTTGAGATTGTGCTTGTAAGCTTGTATCCCTTATGGGGCCACTAAAATAATCTGAACCTGTGCCTTTAAATCTTTCTGCTGCAAGGTGAAGGCTTCCATTAACATTCAAGCCGCCAATCCATGGCACACTGGTAAATATTGTAGTTTTATTACTGCTTGCTGGCACTTGATAAGTTGAAATGCCATTCATATCCCAAAAATAGTTACCAAATGGCGCAAAAACAGCATTTACATTATTAATAGTTAAAGTATCAACAACATGGTGATTTTGGATAAAAACAAAAATATAGCCTTCATTTGAAAAACCACTTACCATATCTCTAATTCTGTACCTTATTGTATCCATGCCTGTTGCATTACTATGAAGGCTTAGAGTTATAACGCTATCATTTTTTATTACACTTCCTTTATTAATATTAAAGCTTGCTGTTACAATATGAAAAGGATCGCCATCAGGGTCGTAATCATTTACTAAAGGTGAAATATCAATACTCATTCCTGCTGAGCAATAAACAGTGTCATTAACAATAATGGGAACACTATTTTGGGCGTTTGATTTAATGAATAGAAATAAGAAAGAAAATAGAATAATCGTTGTAATTGTTTTCATTTGTATGGGTTTTAATATGGTTTGATTTTTTACGAGTGCAATATACAACCAAAATATTGTTTTTTTACAAAGTATTAAGTGGGTGGATAATATGGGTAAGTTAGTGGTTTGTTAATATCGTTTTTATTACAAACAAAAAAAGCAACCTACATAATGCAGATTGCTTTTTTCTGAAAAATATATTTTATATTAAGTTTATCCTGCAAGGACAAATTTAATTGGCATATTAAACTGAACACGAACAGGTCTTCCTCTTTGCTTACCTGGCTTCCATCTTGGCATTTTCTTTATTACCCTTACGGCTTCGGTATCACAGCCTCCGCCAATACCACGCTGAACTTTAACACCAGTAATGCTTCCGTCTTTTTCGACAACGAAAGTTAGATATACAGTCCCTTGTATTCCACTTTCCTTTGCCATTTCTGGATATTTAATATTGTCACGTAAGAAGGTTAATCGGGCTTCCTCGCCACCTGGGTAACCAGCATTATCTTCCACAAAAACAAAAATTTCTTCCTCTTCTCCTTCGCTCTCATCTTCATCAGTGATTATTTGTTCTTCTATTTCTTCATCATCATCAGTCTCAGCATCAATATCCAAATCGTCTTCAACCTCAATATCATCTTCAACAATTTCAATAATAGTAGTTTGTTGAGGTGGGGGCGGTGGAGGTGGGGGCTCAATACGTTCGGTTTGTAATATAACATCCTCTTCATCGTCCAAAACTCCTGCCTGTACTATCTCATTTGCTGTGCGATCGTATGTCTTATATTCAAAAGCAGACCATACTAATGATAGGGTAATAGCGAGTCCTAGAAGAGTATAAACCATTCTATTCTTCTCTAAACTAGCCCTTTCTGTTTTTTTGACTTCCATAATATCAATATTTAATAATCCTGTATATGCACTCTAAATTAAGAACGCTAAAATAGTAATAAAATTTTAATACTCATATTCTTTTGTGTTTTAGGCTGTCTTTTTATAAAAAAAGACTAATCCAACTAACACTCCTGCAGTATCTGCAATAGCATCTGCCACATTTCCGTTTCTACCAATAAAAACATAATGTTGCATTAGCTCCGTGGCAATAGCATAAAGTATGCCAAAAAAAGCGACAATAACTATACTTCTATTTTTGGAGCTTGTTCTAAGCATAAAATACTTAGACCAAAGCCATGAAAAGGGTGCAAAAAGAAATATATGCATAATTTTGTCTGGTTGAAAAACATCCATCCAATCAGAAACTTTTGGAATCTGATTACCAGGAATGCCTACCAATACTAAAATCATAACAGTCCAAAATAAGGCTAATATAATACTTCCTTTATACATTAGATTTTATAAAATTGGCTATAAGTAGCCTAATGTATCTTCGGGATTATTGGATTGTTGTGAGCCAAACCCTTAGCTAATTAAATTCAAATAAGCCTTTGCGTCCATAAGGCCTTCTACTTCATCAGCCTTGCTCATTTCAATTTTAATAATCCACCCTTTACCATAAGGATCACTATTGATTAGTTCTGGACTATCTTCTAACTCCTCATTAAATTCTACAACCAACCCGCTTACAGGCATAAACATTTCAGATACTGTTTTCACTGCCTCAATACTACCAAATGACTCCTCTATATCAAGATTCTCATCAACAGTTTCTACTTCAATAAAAACAATATCTCCTAGTTCTGAACTAGCAAAATCGGTAATGCCTACAGTTGCAATATCGCCATCAATACTTATCCATTCATGGTCTTTTGTAAATTTCAAATTCTCAGGTATATTCATGATTTCGTATATTAAAATTTTGACAAAATTAATTGATTTATAATTACCACGCAACATATCTATATAGTTTCTTCGAAAAAATATTTACCACTGTAATTACAATAAGTTATTATTGCTATATTACACATATATGGTGCTTTATGAAAACGCATTCCCTAATTGCTAAAAAAATTACTGTATAAAATCTTCTGAAACTCACAATATTACATAGCGCTAAAAGAAAATTCATCTCATAAAATTAAACAAAGGACTGCGTACCGAAGGTGCTACAGGGCAGCCGCACACTTTATTTTCTGAACTATTTATTTTTCTTTTCGCTGTGCTTAAAGATTTAGATATCCACGAATTACATGAATTTCCACAAAAATACAGCTTTGCTGCATTTTTGTGGAATACAATTCGTATAAATTCGTGTAATTCGTGGCTTATTGAAGATTAGCACTTTATAAGTACCTAAGATGTAAATCAAATAATTATGAGTTTGCCCTAAAAGGTGCTGTAAACTCTTATTAGTCATAGAAAATAAAAATGTATCTTTGCAAGTTATTCGCCACAATTATATGTGGAAATATTAGATGTTAATATTTTGAAAATATTTTGAAACACAACTAAAGGAATGTTAGAAATTGGGAATAAATACATCAGACTTTCAGACTTTTACAAAATTGTTGTTAAGGAAGAAAAAATTAAGCTTTCTGCTGAGGCAAAGACGGAAATGAAAGCTAGTTTTGATTTTCTTAAAGACATATCGAGCAAAAAGGTTGTTTATGGTATCAATACTGGTTTAGGCCCAATGGCTCAATACAAAATCGACTTTGAAGAACAGCTAAAATTACAATATAACCTTATTCGTTCGCACTCCAGCGGTAGCGGTACACCATTAAGCCCAATACAAGTAAAATCAGCAATGATTTGCCGACTTAATACTCTTATGCAGGCAAAATCAGGAATTCACCCTGATGCAGTAAAAGTACTTGAGAGCCTTATTAATAATGATATTACACCACTTATTCCTTCACATGGTGGAGTGGGTGCTAGTGGTGATTTGGTGCAGCTTGCTCATTTGGCATTGGTGCTAATTGGCGAAGGAGAAGTGTTTTACAAAGGCGTGAAACATCCAACTAAAGATGTTTTTCAGGAATTGAATATAACCCCATTAGAAGTAAAATTACGCGAAGGACTGGGTTTAATAAATGGTACTTCCGTAATGAGTGGTATCGGGATGCTAAACATTATTCAATCATGGCAACTGATTAATTGGTCCGTAATAATGGCATCAATGATTAATGAAATTGTTGGTTCTTTTTCTGATCATTTTTCCGAAGAGCTTAATGAAGTAAAGCATCACAAAGGGCAGCAACGTATTGCTAATTCTATGCGCGAAATTACTTCCGATAGCAATATGATTCGTGCTAGATGCGATTTTCCTTTTGAAAATGAACTTAATGGAAATGTCTATAATCATAAAATACAGGAGTATTATTCTTTGAGGTGTATTCCTCAAATACTAGGTCCGATATTGGATACTTTGGTAAATGCGGAGAATATTGTTACTGCGGAGATAAATTCTGTAAATGACAATCCAGTAATTGATTATAAGCGCAAAAAAGTATTGCATGGTGGAAATTTCCATGGTGATTATATCGCCCTAGAAATGGATAAGCTTAAGCTAGCGATTACAAAGATGTCAATGCTTGCCGAGCGTCAAATTAATTATTTGATGAATGATAAACTAAATAATATTCTTCCTCCTTTTGTTAATTTGGGCAAACTTGGATTTAATTTAGGAATGCAGGGAGTACAATTTACTGCCACATCAACAGTTGCAGAAAATCAAAGTTTATCAAGCTCATTATATATCCACAGTATCCCTAATAATAATGATAATCAGGATATTGTA
Organism: Bacteroidales bacterium; assembly: GCA_029935325.1. Taxonomy (GTDB): domain Bacteria; phylum Bacteroidota; class Bacteroidia; order Bacteroidales; family UBA1556; genus UBA6267. The sequence continues at coordinate 19,101 of JAOZKO010000005.1, read as the reverse complement.
AGCATGGGAGCTAATGCTGCTCTTTCAACAGCAAAAGTAATAGACAATACTTTTGAGGTATTTGCAATAGAATTATTGTCATTAGTACAAGCGATAGAATATTTAGAAATACAAGATAAACTCTCTTCAAAAGTATTAGCAATCTACAATGAAGTTAGAGAGTTGGTGCCATCATTTAGCGAAGATAGCAGTAAGTATATGCAATTGAGCAAACTTAATGAGTATTTAAGAAGCAAAGAACAATATCTAATATAAAACCCATATTAATAATGGATTACGCATTAGTAACTGGAGCATCTAGAGGAATAGGAAAAGCCATTGCCATACAATTGGCAAAGGATGGCTACTATGTTCTAATAAATTATAGATCAAATCATAATGAGGCTAACGACACTTTGCAAACCATCGAAAGTGCAGGAGGAAAAGCTGAGTTATTAGCATTTGATGTTTCTGATAAAAATGCAATAAAGGAAGCTATAGAAAATTGGAAAAACAGTAATCCAGACAACTATATCAGCGTATTAGTTAATAATGCAGGTATAGCAATGGATAATATTATGGTTTTTATGGAGGATGAACATTGGGATAATATTATTGATACTAATCTTAATAGTTTCTTTTATGTTACTCGCCCTTTACTGCAAGATATGATTGTAAATAAAGGCGGTAGAATTATAAATATGGTATCCCTTTCTGGGTTAAAAGGGCAGGCAGGGCAGGTTAATTATTCTGCTGCAAAGGCAGGAATAATAGGTGCTACTAAGGCTTTGGCTCAGGAATTAGGAAAAAAGAAAATAACGGTGAACGCAATCGCTCCAGGTTTTATCAGTACTGATATGACAACAAACTTACCGGAGAAAGAATTGAAGAAAATGGTTCCTCTAAAAAGATTTGGAACAGCTGAAGAAGTAGCTTATTTAGTTTCTTTTATTGCCTCTGAAAAGGCAAGCTATATTACAGGAGAAACAATACAAATAAACGGGGGATTATATACCCGATAAAACGAAATAGGATGTCGAGACGAGTAGTAATAACAGGAATAGGAATATATTCAACAATAGGAAAAAACCTTAGTGAAGTTAAGGATTCATTATATAATGGAAAATCTGGAATTGGTATAGATCCATTTCGAAAAGAAATGGGATTTCATTCCGCTTTAACAGGAATAATTGAGCGCCCAAAACTTAAGGGAGTAATACCTCGTAGGGCTAGAGTTGGAATGGCAGAGCAAGGAGAATATGCTTATATGGCAACTGTAGAAGCTATGAAGAACGCAGGAATTGACCAAGATTTTCTTAATGCAAATGAAGTTGGAATTTTATATGGTAATGATAGTTCGGCAGTACCAATAATTGAAGCAGCAGATATAATTCGAGAAAAAAAGGATACAACAATGGCAGGAAGTGGATCAATTTTTCAGTCCATGAACTCCACCATTACAATGAACCTTTCAGTGCTTTTGAAACTAAGAGGTGTAAATATGACCATTAGCGCTGCCTGCGCAAGTGGATCCCACGCCATTGGATTGGGTTATATGTATATCAAAGAAGGCTTACAAGATACCATTATTTGTGGAGGAGCACAGGAAGTAAACGCAATGTCCATGGGTAGTTTTGATGCTTTAAGCGCCTTCTCGTCACGAGAAGATAATCCTGCAGCAGCAAGTCGTCCTTTTGATAAAAACCGTGATGGGCTTGTGCCTAGTGGTGGAGGTGCAACATTGATTTTAGAAAGCTATGAGTCTGCTGTAAAAAGAGGAGCACCCATTCTTGCGGAAGTAAGAGGCTATGGTTTTTCTTCAAACGGAGAGCATATTTCAGTTCCTAATGTGGTAGGACCACAAGCATCATTGGAGCGTGCCCTAAAAGATGCAAATGTAAAAGCCGAAGAAATTGATTATCTAAATGCTCATGCTACTTCTACTCCAGTAGGAGACTTGAATGAAGCACAGGCCATTTTTAATGTTTTCGGAAGCACAACACCTATTAGCTCTACCAAATCATTAACTGGCCACGAAATGTGGATGGGTGGAGCTAGTGAAGTAATCTACTCCATGATTATGGCTCAAAATTCATTTATAGCAGCAAATCTTAATTTTGAAGAAGCTGATGAATATTCTGAAAAAATCAATGTAATAGCAGAGCGCATTTCCAAGGAAATTAAAATATTTGCCTCCAATAGCTTTGGCTTTGGTGGAACAAATTCTTCCTTAGTTATTGAGATGCTTTAAGGCTAATTGCAGCATTGTAATAAGGTGGTTTACACGACTCTTAGTACAAAGCTATATGTTTTAACAGTGGTGTATAAAAAGCGTTAAGGTCGAGATGAATGAAAGTTTAGTAATCATTAGTTTACATCTGTAAATGATTGATTAGTAAGCTGAATTCAGCGAAGAGATTGGCGTTTTCTGGCAAGCACTACTTATTATAAGCTTCCTTTGATTCTTCGTAATATTCTTCTAAAGCTTCATGCGATTCATAAGCACTTTCTTGCATCTTGCTTATCTTAACAAGCTTAACGCTCATAATATCAAGTTTAGATCTTAGCACTTCAATACTAATATCTCTTAAGTTTGAGTCTCCCTCGAAACTAGGCATAGCTTTCAATTTTGCTATTGCTTCCTTGGTTTCGCTTACTACATTATCTCTCCTGCGCTAAAGCTGCCGATAATGAAAATATTTTATTATTATTTTGGCTTAAAAAAAGGCGGTCAAGAATGACCGCCTTACTGTAACTTAATGAAATTTGTTAATTAATTTTATATCGCATTCCAGCATAAACCTTTATTCCAAATAGTGGCCCCCAAACTAAGCTAGCATCAAAGTATGGGCTATATGGATCTTCGGCACTAATAATTGGATTTTCTTGCTTATAATTACCGATGTTCTCGGCTCCAACATAAATATCAAAACGCTCTTTCCATTGCTTGCTAATTTGTGCATTTATAATAGCAAAAACAGGTGATTCAGTTGGGCGCTCATATGGTTGAGCGGCATCACTAATATCTGGAATTCGCTTTTCGCCTTGAATATTTACTGTCAAATCAAACTTCCAATGTTTGCGAGTATTATAAGCCAAATTAATAAAGCCACGGTGAGGGGCTAATAGCGGTGTGCTTTTGAGTTCATCACCATATGTTGTTTTCACATCATAATATCGATACGCTACTCTTACATCCAGCCTTTTTACAAGCTCATAATCAACCTTAAACTGAAAACTATTGGCAAAAGACGTACCTCTTAAATTATAAAAGTGAACTTCTCTAGGTCCTTGTTCCATATCAAATACTATTTGATTTTGAAAATCAGTACGGTAAAAAGAAGTGCTAATTGCTCCTTCACGATATGCTAACTCAAATTTCTGAGTGAGATTTACTCCATAGTTCCATGCCTTTTCAGGATTTAATCCGTAGCCATAACCTGATTTATCGGAATGAATAAAAATCTGCCGTGAACTAGCCAAAATGGAAGTATGCTCTGCTAAAATATTTGCAGTTCGTTGCCCATGACCAGCCGAAACTCTTAAAACTGTTTTAGGAAACAATTCATATCTCAAATGAAATCGAGGGCTATAGAACATACCATATTTATTATGTAAATCTGCTCTCATTCCTGCAACTACTCCTAATTTTTCGCTTGGTTTGTAGGTATATTCAGCAAAAATCCCAGGAACACTTTCAGTTCGCTTATATTCATTAAGATTAAGCTTTTCATCAAAATAATCGTATAAATAACTTGCTCCTACTTTATATTCATGCTTTGAGTTTCCAATTCTACTTTGGTGAATAAAGTTCAAATAGAAACTCCTTTCTTCTCCAAAATATTCATTTAGCCCATATCGAGCATCCTGATTATAAACGCTACCAGAGATTTGCACGGCAGTACTTTGCCATGGTTTTAAGGAATTTACTTTGCCAAATTTTGCCCAGGCATCCATTTTCCTAATATGATTAATCATACCCCATGGATTTAAACTATCCATTTTCTGCTGAGCGTCAAAATCTACTTGTCCTCCAATTTGATCTAAATATGTATATCTAGCACCAATTTCAAGGTGGATATTTTTTGTATTTATCCATTCATAGCGATTTAATGCTACAAACTTTCTATTAAGAGGCATATCCATAAATCCATCATCATTACTATCATGGCGATAGTCATTATACTTACCATGTAGTAGCAATGCACTTACCCATTTTTTACCAAGGGGTATTTTTATATGCATATTTCCCTCTGCACTTCTGTCGCTATTGGCATATAAATTTATAAAAAATCTATCCATAGATTGCGGCCTTTGCAATTCAGTATTTATTTGACCAGCAATACTTTCATAGCCATTTACTACTGAGCCCGCTCCTTGTATTAGTTGAATACTCTCAATCCATGTTCCAGGAATAAATCCCATTCCATTAATAGCAGAAAGGCCCCTAATATCTGGCATATTCTCCTTAGTAAGTTGCGAATATGGCCCTGCCAATCCTAGCATCCGAATTTGCCGAGTACCGGTAATAGCATCCGTAAAGCTAACATCTATTGTCGGACTGGTTTCAAAACTCTCGCTAAGATTGCAACATGCTGCTTTTCCTAGCTCATGTTCTCCGAGCTTTTCAGTGCCTATTAAGTCGAAATGGCCAATGGTAGTACTTTTTCTGCGATGAACAATTTCAGCAGCTGAAAGTTCAACTCCTGCTATAAGTTCTATAATTAATTCATCTTTATGACTCATATCAATAGTATCATTATTATAGCTTATATAGCTAACAATCAGAATACTTGTATTACCATTTCTCTCTAAAACGTAGTTACCACCATCGGTACTTACAGCTCCAGAGTTTTGTCCTTCCCATTTCAGGTTTGCACCAACCAAAGCTTGGCGACTTCCATCTGTCTGGATTCCATACACTTTGCCTTTAATTATATCAGAATGATGATGATCTTGTGCCTTAAGCATCATTACTGAAAATAAAAGCAGAAAGCTAATTAATATACTTCGCATTAGTGGGTGTGCGCTCCAGGCTCCCTATAGGCACAACATTTTGGGAGTTTATTATATACTTCATCACTCGCTTTGTATTTTGGGGTATCATGCCCAGCTTTTGCAATGGCTTTCTGAACCTTATCGATATCAGTTTTATTTGCATCGTAAATTACTATAAGCTGATGTTTGTGTTTGTCCCAAACAGCTTTCTTTACTCCTTTAATCAATGCGGCATTTTCGATTCTGGTTTTGCACATATTACAATTCCCCTCAACGTGCAAAGTATCAGTTCGAATATCCTTTTTGCTAGCGGTATTTGCTAATACTGCATTTGAATTACTTAAAGCAGCTTCCTCCAGATTTAACTGGAAATCTATTTGCTTTGCTTTTGTATTTATAGACATTAAGCTGAAGCTCAATAGGCCTATAAAAATAATTATATTTCGTATCATATTAGTTATATTATTGGGTAAACTCGTTGGTTTACTTATTGTTGAAAATAATAAATGAAAAATGATGGTGTCATAATATTTCAGAATTCTAAATGAATTTGAAACAGACACTCAATACTCAATGTGGGCAATGCCTTATGAGTAAACCAATAATTGTTGAAATATAATAAACGGTGGTGGGTATGAATCTAAATAATCCAATGGGATATAGTTATTGTCTAATTCGAGCTCTGCTGTGAGCTTATTTTGCAATACAATTCCTCTATCTAATTCAATAATTGGAATAGTGATGCTAATTTTCGAGAAAGAAATAATAGGTTTGGATTCGATATGTAAAAAGATACTTTTGTCGGAGCAGCAATGATGAATAATTGTTGATTGACTATTTTGGAAATCCTCATTTAGATCTATATGGCAGCTTCCTTCCGGGCAATCAGAGTGATGAGAGTGCCTATCGATATCAGACATTTCACAAACGGCTTCCTCTGTAAAAAACGCAACATCAGCAATTTCCCCCTCACAATAGTGTAGGTTGAGTGTTAAGCCAATTGATATTCCTAAGAAATATATGACAAAACCGATAATTGATATTTGTTTTAATACTTGTATCATCTTCTGCAAAAGTAAGATATAATCGTAATTAATAGATATTTCGTTCGGTAATAACTGTTAAATGTAATAATTATTAGTTTTTATAATGAAAGATTGATTCTATTGCCATTTTAGTGAGTAAAAATTAGTTTCAATTATATTAAATATATCATTGAAGCATTATAATTGTAATTGTTCTATCATTTTGTATAGTTTTACTCCATATTCGTAGTAATATAGACAACTTAGTACTTCATCGAATTTCCACAAGCGGCATCCTCTTCCAATATCTTCTTCATATTAATACTATAACTTAGTGTTTGCCCATCTTTACTTAGCTTTCCTTTATTAAAAGAATCATCCTTTACCTTTGATGGTAAGTGTATTACCGTAGTGTAATTAAGATATTTCAATAGATCATTATCAGAAAGTAAATTATCATTTTCCTCAAAGTACCTCTTAATAAATGGACTCATATTGCGAATTTTCACCTTATGAGTACTTACTTTCACCATTTTAGGATAAAACCATTTTTTCTCCTCGCCCAATAATGAGTAATATGCTTGATTTAGTGCCTTTTGATTTTTGAAATTGAATTGTACTCCTAGTTTCCCTTGAACGAGCTTTGTATAGGTTTCGACTTTACTAATTCCCTCTATTCCTTCAATACGTGAGGCAGATTGGGAGGGAAAACGTACTATAGAATTTTTCACATCCTTATCCAAAAAATCATTATCAAGGTTTATTAATCCCGCAATACCATTTACTTTAATGCCAACAAATGCAGTTCCGCTTTTATCTTTATTAATTGTAATTTCATTTAATAAGTCAATGCATGATGTCAAGCCAAGCATTAGTACTACTGCAAAAATTCCAATAATTTTTCTATGATAATTCATTAGCGCTTGATTATTTTAGAAGCGTATAAATTCTGTCCTTCTTTATTATTTATTTTAATAATATACATTCCTGATGCTAGATTACTAATAGGAATACTAAGATTTATATTACTTTGATTATCCAATTCCCTTTGCAATAATTTTTGTCCATTTAAGCTCCAAAGTTCAAAAGTCAAATATTCCACACCCTCTGATTCTATATTTATTTCAAGGATATCGTCAATAGGATTCTGATAATTTAATATAAGTTTACTATCCGTATTTTCCACCAAAGACGATACTTGAGAATCGAAATGTAACTCCATAATAACGGGCAGATGATCGCTAAGATTGTATAGCGCATCAATTATATTTGCTGGCGCACTATTGTTTGTTCCCGAATTTAGTGATTGGTTAAAGTGGTTGCCATCATTTCCTAAAGCAAAGTAGGAACCTGGTTTATAGCTCACATGAGCACTATTGTTCTTAATATTATCAGAAATAAGAATAAAATCGAAGCGGTCGTCCATGCCTCCACTAGCAGCACAGCCATTTGATGATGAATGTGTGGATTGGGTATGAATATCAGCAAAGCTAGAGGAGTTATTCCAGTTTCCAGAACGGTTTATTGGATCGTAAAAACGAAATGTAGAATTGGAGTAATTTAATAAATTTTCGTAGGATTGCTCACTACTTTTTCGGATATTAAAATCACCCATAAATAGATTATTACCATTATAATTATGCTGTACCAAATACGACATAGCATCAGCAGTCATTGTTGCTCTGCTTGCTTTATCAGATGTTGAGCTTCCAGCTTTCAAATGTCCAACTATAAAATTAACCCAAGCGGTATCCTGAGTTTGTGCCAAATTAGGGCTATTATAATAAAGTCGATATAGTACGATATCTCTAACATGATTCTGAACGCTTTCAGCACTAACATATACAAATTTGGCAGTATTATAATAAAGCATATTTACTAAATCACTACCATTAGTATTTACATAACCTGATTTTTGATATTGCTTCACACTATTAAAATTCAGTGCTGAATCCAATAATCGTTGGTGAACATAGCTGATATTTGCTATTTCGTTTACACAAAAAATGTCTGGCTGTACGTAATCAATAATTGTTCGCAGATACTGCTCCTTATCTGCCATATTATTATTGGTAGTAGTGCAGTATGATGTGATATTGCCATAGTTTAAAAGGTTGTATTGCATTACCTTAATATCGTCTTGGGCAAATACTAGTACGCTTATAATTAACATACTAAGTGATAATGATATTTTTTTAATCATAATTGAAATGTTGATTTTTTCTTTAATAACAGATGTTAATTGCAGAATATATTCTTGCGACACACCTATCTTTTAATTGTATCAATAGCTTTACTAATTCGGTTCAAGGTTTCCTGCTTCCCTATTATTTCAATAATATCAAACATATGAGGACCTTTACCTGCTCCAACAATACTTAGTCTGAAGGCATTCATCACCTGACCCATTGACAATTCTTTTTCTTCAATCCATGCTTTTATAAGCTTTTCGGTATTAGCACTCGAAAAATCATCAATAGACTTAATCACTTCTAGTAAATCCTGCATCATAGCAGGGGTATGTTCCTTCCAGCGTTTTTTCACTGTTTTAGCATCGTATTCTGTTGGTGCCTCAAAGAAGAAATAACTCTGCTCCCATAAATCGTTTACAAAATTCGCACGTTCTTTTACTAGTCCAATAATTTTTACTAAAAGCTCTTTATCGTAATTAATATTCTTTTTATCTAATATTAAACTGTATTCTTCGGCAATATCAGCATTATTCGTCTCTAACATATACTGATGATTAAACCACTTAGCTTTTTCAGGGTCGAAACGAGCACCAGACTTATTTACTCTTTCAAGGCTAAAGCTTTGAATTAGGTCATCCATTGTGAATATTTCCTGCTCTGTACCGGGGTTCCACCCTAAAAGAGCTAGCATATTTAAAAACGCTTGTGGAAAATAACCTTCTTCGCGATATCCCATTGATTTTTCACCTTCAGCATTAACCCATTGGGTAGGAAATACCGGGAAGCCAAGCTTATCACCATCGCGTTTGCTAAGTTTACCATTACCTTTTGGTTTAAGAAGTAAGGGTAAGTGAGCAAATTCTGGAGCCTCCCATTCAAAAGCCTTATATAACATTATGTGCAAAGGCATTGACGGTAGCCATTCCTCGCCACGAATTACATGTGATATTTCCATTAAATGATCATCAACAATATTTGCCATATGATAGGTTGGCATACCATCAGATTTAAACAAAATCTTATCATCCAAAGTGGAGGTATTAACTAAAACATCTCCTCTTACAATATCTGTCATTGCTAGCTCTTGATTTTTCGGCATTTTAAACCTAATAACAAAAGGCTCTCCAGATTCAATTTTTGCTTTTGCCGCATCAATTCCAATGTTTTCAGAATTATTCAAATCGTCACGATTAGCAGAGCTATAGGTAAATACACCCCCCTCAGATTCGCTTTTGGCTCTGAGTTCATTTAATTCCTCAGGAGAATCAAAAGCATAATAAGCTTTATTATTATCGATTAATTGTTGTGCGTATTTTGCATATAATTCCTTACGATCCGACTGTCGGTATGGACCATAATCACCACCTTTTACAAGGCTCTCGTCAAAATCAATTCCACACCAATCAAATGCATCCATAATATATTCCTCGGCACCTTTTACAAAGCGGGTTTGGTCGGTATCTTCAATTCTAAGAATCATTTTACCACCATGCTTACGGGCAAACAAATAATTATAAAGGGCGGTGCGTACACCACCAATATGCAATGGCCCAGTTGGGCTTGGCGCAAATCTAACACGAACAGTTCTTTCTGACATAATCTATAATTTTTAAGGCTGCGAAGATAATACTATCTGTTATATGATATTATACCAATATTGGGAAGTATTTGGACTGTTTTGAAAATTTAAAAATAAAATTTCAAATAGGTTTGATAATTGCGTACTTATTGGTATTTTTGTCAATATTCTTCACTAAGTAGATTAAAATAATCTCCTAAAAGACTGAAAGTAAATAGATGATAAAACATAGGTTTTTTAAAGTTTCCATAAGCTTTCTATATTTTAATATATATAGTGATACTCAGGTGTTTGCCATTAAGAATAATGCAATATTGATTCTTCTTTCTTTATGGTATTCTCTAGTGTCGTTATTATTGGGTTGGTGGGGTTTTAATATTCGAAAACCATTTAGCAACTTTTCTAATACAATTACAGCGATCAGTATTAACCTCGGTGGCGGAATTGATTATTCCAAGGAGGCGGATGAAAACAAATGGGATTATAAAACAAATTATGTTTGGAATAATTTGCTTAGTGAAACTGTTGCACAGATTACTAAAGAAAGGCTTGAGATAATTATTGAAATACAGGAAGAATATGAGGGTTCCAAAACAAGCAAATATAGTGAGGAAAATATTGATTTTATTAGCTTAAACTTGGGAAGAGTAGATATTCATAGTGTTACGCGCAACGAAATAAAAGACGTATTTGATGCGTTTAAATCTTATGAAAGAAATATGATAGATGAAGATTTAGCTTAATCCCCTTTAAATAATTATCCTACTTTTACAGCCAAGAAAGAAGACTTATACTCTTACATTAATAATTCATAATAACGCATTAACAATATGCCAAACCTATTCGAAAATCAAAGTATAAATATGGAGAACCTCCCAAAACTACCTTTGGAGGACTTTTTGCCAATAGAGAAAAAGTATAAAGTATATCTCCTTTTGCGTAATGCTATTCTGTTTGGAATATTGGCATTGGCAGTTCTGGTATTTCAGCTTATTAGCACCATTGAAATAAATAAGTGGATATTAATTATTGCATATCTATCGGTTTCTAGCTTTTGGTTATTGAGCTTTATAATAGTACAATTGGGATTTCCACGAAAGGCATATTTGTTGCGTAAGCACGATTTGGTTTATAAAACAGGCTATTTAATGCAAAAAATAACGGCTGTTCCAAAAAACAGAATCCAGCATATTGAAATACGCCAAGGGATTATGCTTAGGATCTTTAAGCTTTCCAAAATAGTTGTTTTTACTGCAGGAGGTAGTGGTAGCGACTTATCAATAACGGGTTTAAAACCAGAGGTTGCCGAGCAGTTAAAAGAAGATATTAGTCTAAATATATTCTCACATGAGTAAAATAGACTGGTCCAAGGAACACCGACAAGCACCCATTGGTCTGCTGCTGTTTTTTACAGATACTCTACGAACAATTCTAAAGGCGGCATGGCCTTTATTGATTATCTTTTTGTTTAATGGAGAAAGCGAAAACCGCAACCAAATTTATTTTTGGGTTGGAGTTGCAGGCTCAATATTTGTGTTAATAAATGGCCTTTTGTCATATTGGTTTTTTAGGTTTAGCATAGTAAATAACGAGTTTGTTGTGCATAAGGGTTATTTGAAAAAAATAAAATTAGCAGTAGCCCTAGATCGAATTCAAACTATTAATATCAAACAGAATATCTTCCAGAAAATATTGGGAGTAGTTTCTGTAGAAATAGATACCGCTGGCGCTAAGGAAACAGAAATAAAGCTAATTGCAATTAAGGAAGAACTTTCATCTGAATTTGAAAAAGCCTTTGGTCTTAATAATTCCAATAAAACAAAAGAAAGCACTTTAGATATACCGGTAGAAAAGAAAAGTTCAACAATTATTAATCTAGAAATAACAGATCTTTTAAAAGTCGGTATTAGCGAAAACCACTTGAAAAACTTAATGATAGTTGTAGGTATTGTTTACGGACTATTTATCAGGTGGAGAAAATATTTGAAGAGCAAATTGAAAGACTTGCTACTGAAGGCGCTCAAACATTTAAAGAAATGGATTTTACCATATATATTTATATGGCAATTCTTGTTTTCTTCTTTTCGGTTTTTGTGTCATTGGTGATTACTATTTTCAAATTCTTCAATTTCAGGCTACAAAAGAGCCATTCAGCATTTGTTATAAGCTTCGGATTATTAAATACGAAAAAAATAAATGTACCATTAAGTAAAATACAAATTATCGCTTGGCATATTAATCCATTGCGGCAATTGCTAAAGTTTGAGAATTTAACAATTAAGCAAGCAGTAAGTGGCCCACAGGTAAAAAGCAAGCAAAAAATAGAGGTTCCAGCATGCAATAGCGCCCATAAGAAAAGTATTAGCGATGCTTTGTTTGGCAGCGAAATACCAATTTTTTCAGAACACCATAAATCACACTTTCTGTACTTTTTAAAGTCCTTCTTAATCCTGTCATTTCTAATTATTGGATTGAGCTCCTTTTTATGGCTTCAAAAACCTATTTTTTTAGTTCCCCTTGCAATTATTGAGCTCACTATAGCAATATTGATTTACCTAGCATATAAAAAGCGCTATTTCCGAATTAGCGAATCAATTATTGAAATATCAAAAGGTCAGATTGGTAGAGTAATTTACCAATTACAGAACTATAAAATTCAATCTGTTAGGTTTAAGCAAAGCATAATTATTAAAAGGCGAAAGCTTGCTAGTATTGTGATTTATACTGCTGCTGGCGAATATCTTACAATTCCATACATTCCCGAAGAGCAAGCAATGGAATTATATAACTATTTGCTATATAAGGCTGAGAGTACTGAAGAAGCTTGGATGTAAATTTGCAGTAGAGTTTTCTTGCAGGCACTAATGTAGGTATAAAGTCTAATAAATAGTGTCTGGGCAGAAACTATAGTTTTTCGTGTGCTTAGGTAGAAAGCGTCAAGATTGAGGCTTGGGAAGTGTTGAAAATAAGGTTCCGATAACTATCGGAATTGCATTTGCAAATGACTGGTTTCAACACGAGCATAACGAAAATATTGGCGTTTTGTACCAAGCACTAAATAATCATTAATTTTAAGAAATATAGATGCAGCAAATTAGAGATTATCTTGAGAAAATAACTAAGGTTGGTGAAGATGATTGGCAGAAATTTTTACTAAAACTGCAAAAACGAAGCTTTAAAAAGAAAGTAGAGATTTTGAAATCAGGAGAGGTGGAAAACCATATTTCATTTATCGAAAAAGGTATAGTGCGGCTTGTAATTCCTAATGATGATATTGAAAAAGAAGTAACATTTGGATTTAGTTTCGAGAATGAATTTATTAGTGCATATGATTCTTTTTTAACGCAATTGCCATCCAATTACCAATTAGAAACTCTAACAAAAACTGTAGTTTGGAGTATTTGTTATGCTGATTTACAAGAGGTTTACAGAAATACAGAAATTGGGAATTCCATTGGAAGGTTTTTTGCGGAGAAGCTGTTTCTAATAAAATCGCGGAGGGAACAAGCACTCCTAAACGAAACTGCGGAACAGCGATATTTGAACCTCTTTATCGAGCGTCCAAATTTGCTAAAAGAAATTCCCCTTAAGTATATTGCCTCTTATATTGGAGTAACGCCACAGGCTTTAAGCCGAATTCGTGGAAGAATTTCTTAACCCAAGTTCATTGTCTAACACCTAAAAGCTAGCTTTCTTTGCCACATTTATTATCTATATTATAAATTGGCCATGGAAAACTATTTTGAAAAGCAGTTTGAGTTAAGATACTTCGAGATGAATAATTTTCGCGAAGCTACTCCAACCACCATATTAACTTTATTAGAAGAAACTGCAGCGGATCATTGTTATTCCATTGGTAATGGACTTTTCGACCTTGTTGAAAAGAATGTGGGATGGGTATTATTATCGGGTATGATGAAAATGGATCGCTATCCAAGCTATAAAGAGAAAATCACTATAAGAACATGGTTATCCAGCTATTCTAGCATCAAAGGATTTCGAGAAAATATTATTTACGATGAGCAGGGCAATATAATAGGGAGGGCGAAGGGACTTTGGCTTTTCTTTGATATAAAAAGAAGAAGACCAATCCAGATTTTTGATGACTTTATTAATAAATGGGGATTTGATAGCGAAGAATGCCTTAATCATAATGTTGTGAGAAAGATTAAACCAATAGACTCCGCAATATATTCCGAAGAATTTAATATCAACCGCTTTGATATAGACTCAAATCAGCATGTAAATAATATCCGCTATTTGCAATGGTCTATGAATTCTATTCCTGATGAAATTATTGACAATTACTACCTCCACTCTATCGATGGGCGATTTGTGGCCGAAGCTAAATTTGGAGATGTAATAGTATCACTTACCGAACCCGATGAAGGTGAAAATTCATTTTTACATACCATTAAAACTAAGGCTGATAATCGAGTTTGTGCTATTGCTAAAACTGTTTGGAAGAAACGTTAGTAAAGGTAAAAACAGTATATAAACAGAAAAGAGAGCGTGCAATTAATAATATTTTCCTAAGAATGATTTAAGCTGAAAAACTAAAACTTCCACCGCAACTGAGCAGTAATTTCGCTGCGGGTATTTCCTTGAATTTCTTCCAGTCCTGAGCCAATTATTTCTCTATTTGTATAAAAGGTTTGAGCAAAATGCACCCAAAAACTCAAGGCTTCGTTAAGGTCATATTTTGCCATTATATAATATCGCTGCCCCTGGTATGTATAGGCTGGCACACTAAATTTATAAAGCACATTATGCTCATAGGCATATATGCGCGAGTCGTAGTCGTCGGTATTAAATACCGCATAGCGAAAGGTGAACTTCAAAGGTGTATTGCTAAGGGTATATTGCACATCTTGATATAATAAATAACCTTTGCTAATATCTAATGGCTGCTGTTGATAGCCTGAGAAACTAAGTCGTGATTGCAGTTTAAGTTGACGGCTAACACGATAAGTTAAATGAAGCCTTAGGTTCTGTCGTCTCTTTGTACTTACTTCCAAAATTGGAATCTCAGAGTCTGTTAAATTCAACATTTTTTCTTCAAACTGATATCTGAAATAATATTGGAAATAGCGACTGGGATTTCGCTCATATTGTATGCTAAATTCATTGCCCCAAGAGGGAGAATTAATACGATATCGTAGCCATGGAAACTTAAATAAATCGTAATAAAATCGCAAATTACTTTTAGTTCCTAAATGCATTAATGCACCAAAATATACCCCTTCCTCGTTTTGAGCTCTGCCTCCTTCCGAAAGCGGAATGGCATAAAAATTCTGGTAATCTTTCTGGTAATTTCTATATAATACAGTGAATGTCAGGCGAGGGTGAAGATTAAAAATAGAGCCTATAATAATAGCTTTTCCATTATTGGCACTTATAGCCATTTCGCCAAAGGCACTAAAATATCTATTGGCATATGAGGCATCAAAACCAGCATTAAAATTTTCTTTTCCCTGAAAATCATAAAACTGATACGGGGCAATATCCTTAAATAATTCTCTATCATAAATGGTTTTGAATGCTGTGAAACCAAATCTAAAGCCATCATAATTAAAGCTCAAATTACCACCTATTATTTGTTCGTTTACAGCATTTTTCTTTGCCACCTCAGAGGGTGTTCTATGCATTCCACTTTCTTGAATACTTGAAAAAACTAAGTCCTCATAGTCTGATGTATCGCGAGCATCCAATCCTGCATCCATACCTTTATTTGAATAAAAAGCGGTAAGATCAACTGACTCAAAAATACTATAAGTGGCAGCCGCTCCTCTTAAGAATAGCACTTCATTTGCTGATGTATTTGGCCGTAAGCCACGTGCTTGCCTCTGAACGCCTATTGCTGTTGACGATTTTCCGAATGCTAGCCCCGACCACATTGTAAGCCCTTGGCCAAATTCAATATGATAATCTCCTACCGCTAAGGCTTTTAATTTCCCTTGATTTCGTAAAAAGAAATGTGCTGAATAGAAATCAAATCCATTGGGATTATTACCCGTAAAAAACTCTTCTCCAGCATCTTTATCTCCCAAAAAGCCAAAGCTTACTCTATTGCTATATCTATATTTATACCTAAAGTAAAGCTTGTTTTTATCTCCTAAATATCTGGAATTAGGGTGCTCGGCCAATGTAGAATCATCAATTGGAGCGTAGCCTTCTTGTGGTTCTAATACTCTTCCGTAGCGTATCAACACCTGGTTTTTGCCGTATTTTAGCATCTGATTAAACTTCAATTCCCGAGGTTTCTCAACAACTTCAAGGCTAATAAAAGGTTCTATAGCTAGCACTAATTCCACATAAAAACCATCCAGGTCTTTTAGTTCATAAACACTTCTAATGCTGCCTTTTCTTTTTACAGCATCTTTCAAAACAATTATTTGATTATCATTGAGGAACATCAAAGTTCGAAGCTCCTCCGTGGAGGCTGTATTGATATTTATAGGATGATTATATAGAAATAGAAAATGGTCGTAGAGTTCCGAAAAATCGAATTCCATATCTGTTCTCGCTGATAATTCCTCAATGCGCTGCTCAACAATTTCTTTGGCACGCTCATCGGTTTGTGCCTTTAGTTCAAAGCTAAGAACAAGGAATGACAATAGGATTATATATTGGAAATAATTTCTCACAGCTACTTTCTTCCGGCATTATAAATCAATGATATTTGAGGAGAATAGCCTAGCACCTGATGCATGGAAGAGCTGAAATCCAAACGAAATGATTTCATTTGCAAGCCCACACCAAAGCTAAAAATACTAGGATTATTACTAATTCCGATTCGGGTATAAAGAATCTCTTTGATACGGTATTCTAATCCTCCACGCAGAACTATTGGGTTGTTTATATCGCTCTGAACTTCAGCAGCAGCAATGAAATTATCGGCTAATGACCATTGAATTCCTAACTTCATTAGAGCAGGGATTCTTTCATCATTATACTCATTAAGCTTTACTTTTATTGGGTTAAAAATATGAACACCTAAGTTTATATCATCATTAATTTTGGCCATTAACCCTACTTCAAAAGTAAATAATCCTTGGGAGCCATAGTTGTTACCAATTGCTGTATGCAAATAATCCATTTGTACTCCTACTGCAAAACGCTCGGAGAGAGCCATCCCATATCCTAGTCCAACTTTTTTCTCATTATACTGAGAATAACCAAAATACGAAAGATTAACAACAAACGAACCTTTGTTGGTAGGCATTACTACAGATAGCGCATTAAGACTCATTTCCTTTGTCAAAAACCTATTTTCGTAATAGAAACCAGCTCCAAATTCAGTATTAAATCCTAGTGCTGCTTGGTTATTTGTAGAACTCCAAAAGCTATTTGATGCTACACCTGTTCCGCCCATTGCCGCTTCTTGAGCACCTAGGTTTACGGGCAACTTCTGAGCATAAGTATTTAAGAAGCCGAAAGCTAGAAAACAAAATAGCAGTATTAAATATTTATTCATTGTGCTTTTCTTTCAAATTGAAACCTAATATTATTTGTGCAAAAATCTGCAAACAAAGATAATTAAACTTTATACGCTAATTTATTTAAATTCTGAAGGGATAAGAGCAAAATCGTATTTCATTATTGTGAGTATATTGCCACAAATGAACGAATTAATGAAAATCCTTTGGGTTTCTTTATTAGTGATTCGTGGCTTTATTAATAAGAATTAAACAGCCCTAGCTTATATTAGAACTGTGAATCCTTAGTATTATTTTGCATATTATAAAGCATATTTAATGCTTAGTAAATTGCCGACCCTGAAAGGGTCAAATATGAATAACCATGGGTGAAACCCATGGATATGCATATGAATTAATGGGGTTTTGGCATATATTTTTGTTTTTTCAACAAAAATTATGACAAAACATTAATTGGTGATTTTTAGAAAGGTTTTGATGAATTATTTCATGGTGTATTATGATTATTATTCAGTTTAGTATCAAAATACCCGAAAAACAAATTGCAATACATACATGACTAGCCAGACAAGATATTTTTCTTTTTTGAAAATCTATTTTAAAACCAATCAAAAAACAATTTACATTTGCAACGCATAAAGCGGTTCCTGCATTGCAGGCCAAGAGGGAATTAGGTGTAAATCCTGAACAGTTCCCGCTGCTGTAAGCTCTACATGCCTTTACCAGATGTCACTTTTTGTCCCAAACAAAAGGGAAGACGGTTGAGGATTGGAGTAAGTCAGAAGACCTGCCACTTTATTTACAAATGCTTTCGGGGTAAAAGCTAGAATTTGTATTCAATTATAAATTCCGTTTCCCGTAAATTTTTATTATTAACAGGACAATTGTCCAAATTAAAATTTACAGTTTTATGAGAAAATTTTTACTATTAACGCTTGTTGTATTTACAAGCTTGTTTTGGGCACAGGCTCAAAATGTTTCTAACTTCGAAGATTTGAATCTTCCGGTTGATAGCTTTTGGAATGGTTCTGATTTATCAGGTGGTTTCACCAGTAAATTAGCAAACTATTCTAACACTTTTAATTCCACTTATTCATCATGGGGTGGTTTTGCATATTCTTCAAAAACCGATACTATTACAGCCGGTTTTGCAAATATGTATTCAAGTATCACAGGTAGTGGTCATTATTCTGCTACTTATGGTGTAGGTTATTACAGTGCTTTCAGTGGTCCGCTTAGTATTTCCATTGACCCCGTTGCTACAAATACTCCTTTGACAAGCATCTTTGTTACAAATAATACTTATGCGTATTTTAGCATGCGTGATGGCGATGCTTATTCCAAGAAATTTGGTGGTACAACAGGAAATGATTCTGATTGGTTTATGCTTACAATAACAGGATATAAAGCAGGTGTATTAACCGATACAATTAACTTTTTTCTCGCTGATTACAGATTTGCCAACAATACTAATGACTATATTGTAAAGGACTGGACAGAGATTTATTTAATGAAACTAGGGTTAGTAGATTCACTAAGCTTTACACTAAATAGCTCCGATACTGGCGCCTACGGCATGAATACTCCTGCGTATTTCTGTATTGATAATATGTCGAGCATGTATGATGTTAGTATCGCAGAAAACAAATCAATTCAAAATTTGAGTATTTATCCTAATCCAGCCACTGATATTATTAATATTAAAGGTATTGCAAATACGAATACGCAAATACAAATTATAGATATGAAAGGTGCAATTATTCATAATGAAATTATTGCTCAAGGAAGTATTAACAAACGCATTAATTTGCAAAGATTAAACTCAGGATTATTTGTTATACGTTTTGTTTCTGAAAATAATATTCAACAATACCGAATAATTAAGGAAT